>CALMSE010000060.1 GCA_937872275.1 uncultured Leucobacter sp.
CAGCCCCCGCCCCCGGCCCAGCCCCCGCTGAAACAGCATCCGAGTGCCGAGAACCCATCTCAATCACGTAACTCGGATGCTGTTTCGGCACTCGGATGCTGTTTCGGCGCGAATACGGGAGCGGGCGGATCCGCCCTCACTCGGGGCGCAGCGCGACGAACGCGCAGCAGGCGGCCAGACCGGCGCCCACGGCCATGATCACCGCCATGGGCAGCGCGGTGCCCTCGCCCCACAGCCCAGTGAGCGGCGCGGCGAAGCCGCCGATGAGGAACTGGATCGCGCCGAGCAGGGCCGAACCCGAACCGCGCGCGTAGTCGGCCCGCGCGAGCGCGAGCGCGCTGGCGTTCGAGAGCATGAGGCCGGTGCCCGCGGATGCGACGAAGGCGCAGGCGATGAAGCTCGCGATGCCGAGGGTTCCGGTGAGCACGAAGGCGAGCATCGCGAACGAGCCGAGGCAGAGCAGCACGATGGCGACCACGAGCATGCGCCGGGGGCCGACCCTCGGGGCGAGGCGGGAGTTCAGCACGTTCGCGATCACCATCGACGAGGCCGCGGCCGAGAAGCTCAGCGCGTAGATCACCGGGCTCATGCCGAGGATCCGCTGGCCGACGAAGGGCGACGCCGAGATGTAGGCCATGATGGCGCCGAAGCTCAGGCCGAACGCGACTGTGAGCGAGACGAAGCGCCAGTCCCGCAGCAGTCGACCGAACGGCGTGAACGTGGCGCGGAGTCCGCCCGTGGTGCGCTGCGCCGCGGGCAGGGACTCGGGCACCCTCCACCAGGCGAGCACGAGCATGACCGCGGCGATCGCGCCGAGCGTGGCGAGCGATCCGCGCCAGCCCCACCACTCGTGCGTGACGCCGCCGATCACCGGGGCGAGGAGGGGCCCCAGGCCGCTCACGATCGCGATGAGGCTGAGCGCGCGCACGGCCGTCGCGCCGTCGCTGAGGTCGACGGCCACCGCGCGCGCGATGACGATGCCGGCGGCGCCCGCGAAGCCCTGCACGAGGCGCAGCGCGATGAGCAGCTCGATGCTCGGCGTGAACGACATGGCGAAGCCCGCGAAGGAGAACACGGCCAGCGAGACGAGCAGCACGGTGCGGCGACCGCGCGCGTCCGAGAGAGCCCCGATCAGCAGTTGGCCCGTGCCGATGCCGACGAAGAACATCGTGAGGGTGAGCTGCACGACGGAGGGCGAGGCGTGCAGGCTGCTGGAGATGTCGGGGAGCGAGGGCAGGTAGAGGTCGGTCGAGAGCGCGCTCGCGGTCGCCAGGATTCCCAGTACGGCCAGCAGGCCGGGGGTGAGGCGGGGCGCGGCAGCGGTCACTGAGGTCCTGATCTCTTCGGGCGGCCGATGCCGCTACACGAAATCGTATACGTCGGGCGGGCTCGCATAGACTGGGGTGTCCATGCCCGTGCCCGAGAGGACCCGAATGAGCGAGCAGTCCGCACCCGAGATCGACGCCCTCAGCGACGGCGCTCTGAGCGACGAAGAGGTCTTCGAGCAGAAGCGGGTGCGGCTCGAGAAGCGGGAGCGGCTGAACGAGCTCGCGGGCGGCGACCTCGGCGGAGGGGCCTACCCGGTCGTGCTGCCCGTCACCGCGACGATCCCCGAGGTGCGCGCGAAGTGGGGCCGCCTCGAGGAGGCGCCCGACAGCGCGAGCGGCGAGACCGTCGGCGTCGCGGGCCGCGTCGTGTTCCAGCGCAACACGGGCAAGCTCTGCTTCGCCGCGCTGCAGGCGGGCGACGGCACGCGCATCCAGGCCATGGTGAGCCTCGCCGAGGTGGGCGAGGAGTCGCTCGCGCGCTACAAGGAGCTCGTCGACCTCGGCGACCACCTCTTCGTGAGCGGCGAGGTGATCTCGAGCCGCCGCGGCGAGCTGTCGATCATGGTGAGGGAGTGGCGGATCGCCGCGAAGGCGCTCGCCCCGCTGCCGAACATGTACGCCGAGCTGAACGAGGAGACGCGGGTGCGGCAGCGCTACCTCGACCTCATCCAGCGCGAGCAGGCGCGGATCAACGTGGTGACGCGCGCGAAGACCATGGCGAGTCTGCGCCGCACCTTCGAGGAGCGGGGCTTCATCGAGGTCGAGACGCCCATGCTGCAGACGATGCACGGCGGGGCCTCCGCGCGCCCCTTCGTCACGCACTCCAACGCCTTCGACACCGAGCTGTACCTGCGCATCGCGCCCGAGCTGTACCTGAAGCGCGCCGCGGTCGGCGGGCTCGAGCGGGTCTTCGAGATCAACCGCAACTTCCGCAACGAGGGCGCCGACTCGACGCACAGCCCCGAGTTCGCGATGCTCGAGTCGTACCAGGCCTACACCGACTACCACGGCATCGCGGATCTCACACAGGCGCTCATCCAGAACGCCGCGCTCGCGGTGAACGAGGGCACCGATCGCGAGGGCACCCACACGGTGCGCTGGGCCGACGGGGCGCTCTTCGACCTCGGCGGCGACTGGGACCGCATCTCGATGTACGGCACCCTCTCGGAGGCGGCCGGCCGCGAGGTCACCCCGGAGACGGGCGTCGACGAGCTGCTCGCGCTCGCCGACGCGGAGGGAGTCGAGGTGAGGCTGCCCAACCACGGCAAGCTCGTCGAGGAGCTGTGGGAGCACTTCGTGAAGGGCGGACTGACCCGGCCCACCTTCGTCATGGACTTCCCCGTGGAGACGAGCCCGCTCACGCGGCACCACCGGTCGATCCCGGGCGTGGTCGAGAAGTGGGACCTCTACGTGCGCGGCTTCGAGCTCGCGACGGGATACTCCGAGCTCGTCGACCCGGTGGTGCAGCGGGAGCGCTTCGTGCAGCAGGCGGCCGAGGCCGCCCGCGGCGACGACGAGGCGATGCGCATCGACGAGGACTTCCTGCGCGCCTTGGAGCATGCGATGCCCCCGTCGGGCGGCATGGGCATGGGCATGGACCGCCTGCTCATGGCGCTGACGGGTCTGGGCATCCGCGAGACGATCCTCTTCCCGCTGGTGAAGTAGCAGCTCGGGGAGCAGCAGCTCTCGAAGGAGCTCAGAGCCGCCGGGGAAGCAGCCGGGCGATCGGCAGCGGCGGCGCCGGGAGCGGCGGCTCGGGCTCGTCGTCGGGGAGCCCGAAGCGGCCCGCCTCGGCGTCGGCGGCCTGTTCGGGACGGCCCGCGGGCGCCACATCCCCGACCCCGGCGGCGGCGAGCTGCGCCTGCCAGTCGGCCCGCGCCCGCGCGATGTCGTCGTGGCTGCGCCCGATGAAGTTCCACCACATCACGATCCGCTCGCCGAGCGGCTCGCCGCCGATGAGCAGCAGACGTGCCCCCGTGCCGCCCGCGCGAAGGCGGATCGTGCCGGCCCCGGGGGGCAGGTAGGCGAGTCGGGCGGGCCCGAGCCG
>CALMSE010000061.1 GCA_937872275.1 uncultured Leucobacter sp.
CGGGCTCGAGGCGCTGCCCGCCGCGCTGCGGGGGCGGGTGATCCGCGCGTTCGCGCAGCGCCGCCTCGGCACCGCTCTGAGCCGCGAGCACACCCTCGCCGTCGCCGCGCTCGCCACGGACTGGCGCGGGCAGGGCCCGATCGACGTGCCGGGCGGTCGGGTGCGGCGCTCGGGCGCGCGGCTGATCTTCGGGCCGCGCTGATCCGCGACCGCGCCGATTCGCGATCGGCCCGCGCCGCGAACGCACTACAGTATCGACATGGATGCGAAAGATCTGGGCGACGACCTCGCCGAAGTGCTCGTGACGGAAGCCGAATTGCACGCGCGGCTCGCCGAGATGGCGCGCGAGATCGAGGCCGACTACGGTCGCGAGAACCCGCCGCTGCTCGTCGGCGTGCTCAAGGGCGCGGTGATGGTCATGGCCGATCTCGCGCGCGAGCTGCGCTTCCACGCGGAGATGGACTGGATGGCCGTCTCGTCGTACGGCGCGAGCACCAAGTCGAGTGGCGTGGTGCGGATCCTCAAAGACCTCGACACGGAGATCGCCGGGCGAGACGTGCTCATCGTCGAGGACATCATCGACTCGGGCCTCACGCTCGCCTGGCTGAAGGAGAACCTGGAGTCCCGCGGTGCGAACTCGGTGCGCATCTGCACCATGCTGCGCAAGCCGGAGGCGGCGAAGGTCGAGGTCGACGTGGCCTACGTCGGCTTCGACATCCCGATCGACTTCGTCGTGGGCTACGGGCTCGACTACGCGGAGCGCTACCGCAACCTGCGCGACGTCGCGGTTCTCGCGGAGCACGTCTATTCCGGGAAGTAGCGCCGGCGCCCGCATCGCGACGTCCGCATCGCGACGTCCGCATCGCGACGTCCGCATTGCGCTGAGAGCGATCCCGGGCTCGACCGGGGCGTACGCACAGCGGCTTTGTCGGGGGCGACGGCTACGCTAATGAGCATTCATCGTCGCGAGGGAAAGGCCCCGACTTGGCTCAGACAGCATCCAAGGGCAAGAGGTTCTTCAAGGGTCCGCTGCTCTACCTGATCCTGGCGCCGCTCATCGTGCTCCTGGGGTGGTCGCTGCTCTCCGGTTCCGGAGTGCGCGAGGTCACCACGCAGCGCGGGCTCGAACTGCTGCAGGGCGGCGACGTCACGAAGGCCGAGATCATCGACGGCGACCAGCGGGTGAACCTGACGCTCGACGAAGCCGACGAGGAGACCGGTGCGACCGACGTCTACTTCTACTACGTCTCGCAGCGCGGCAGCGACGTGGTGGCCGCGGTCGGCGAGGCCGCGCCGAAAGACGGCTACACCGACCAGGTGCCCCAGCCCAACGCGTTCTGGTCGCTCATGGGCTTCATCATCCCGCTGCTGCTCATCGGGCTCTTCTTCTGGTGGATGCTCTCCTCGATGCAGGGCGGCGGCAGCCGGGTCATGCAGTTCGGCAAGTCCCGGGCGAAGCTGATCTCGAAGGACACGCCGCAGGTGACCTTCGCCGACGTCGCGGGCGCCGACGAGGCGGTCGACGAGCTGCACGAGATCAAGGACTTTCTGCAGGACGCGAGCCGCTTCCAGGCGGTCGGCGCCCGCATCCCCAAGGGCGTGCTGCTCTACGGCCCGCCCGGCACGGGCAAGACGCTGCTCGCGCGCGCGGTCGCCGGCGAGGCGGGCGTGCCCTTCTACTCGATCTCGGGCTCCGACTTCGTCGAGATGTTCGTGGGCGTCGGCGCGAGCCGCGTGCGCGACCTCTTCAAGGAGGCGAAGGCCAACGCCCCGGCCATCATCTTCGTCGACGAGATCGACGCGGTCGGCCAGCGCCGCGGCCAGGGCATGGGCGGCGGCCACGACGAGCGCGAGCAGACGCTCAACCAGCTGCTCGTCGAGATGGACGGCTTCGACGCGCACACGAACGTCATCATGATCGCCGCGACCAACCGCCCCGACATGCTCGATCCCGCGCTCCTGCGCCCGGGCCGCTTCGACCGGCAGATCGGCGTCGATGCGCCCGACATGAAGGGGCGCCGGGCGATCCTCGAGGTGCACGCGAAGGGCAAGCCGCTCTCGAAGAACGTCGACCTCGACGTCGTGGCCCGCAAGACCCCGGGCTTCTCGGGCGCCGACCTCGCCAACGTGCTCAACGAGGCCGCGCTGCTCACCGCCCGCTCGAACGCGCAGCTCATCGACAACCGCGCGCTCGACGAGGCGATCGACCGCGTCATCGCCGGCCCTCAGCGCCGCACCCGCGTGATGAAGGATCACGAGAAGCTCATGACCGCCTACCACGAGGGCGGGCACGCCCTCGTCGCAGCGGCGCTCAACCACACCGACCCCGTGACGAAGATCACCATCCTTCCCCGCGGTCGCGCGCTGGGCTACACCATGGTCATCCCGCTCGAGGACAAGTACTCGGTCACCCGCAACGAGTTGCAGGATCAGATCGCCTACGCGCTCGGCGGCCGGGTCGCCGAGGAGCTGGTCTTCCACGATCCGACCACGGGCGCGGGCAACGACATCGAGAAGGCCACCGCGACCGCGCGCAAGATGGTGACCGAGTACGGCATGTCGGCCGCGCTCGGCCCGGTGCGCCTCGGGCAGGCGCAGGCGTCGCCCTACCTCGGGGAATTCGGGGCGACCCGCGACTACTCGGAGGGCGTCGCGGTCTCCGTCGACGCCGAGGTGCGCGCCATCATCGAGCAGGCGCACGACGAGGCCTACCAGGCGCTCGTGATCAACCGGACCGTGCTCGACCGGCTCGCGGGCGAGCTGATGGAGAAGGAGACCCTCGACCATCTGCAGGTCGCCGAGATCTTCGTCGACGTCGTGAAGCTGCCCCCGCGCGGGGTCTGGCTGTCGAGCGACGGCAGGCCGGTGAGCGACATCCCGCCCATCGACGTGCCCGAGAGCGTTCGCACGGACGGCGTGTCCGCCGACGGCGGCCCGATCGACCCGTCGCCCGTCGACGCGGGCGCCCCGCTCGAGGCGGAGCGACCGGAGAGCACGAGCGACGCCGAGGGGCCGGGCGCGTCGTGAGCGGGGGCGTCGATCGGGAACGCGTCGCGGCTGCGGTGCGGGAGCTGCTCGGCGCGATCGGCGAGGATCCCGACAAGGAAGAGCTCGCCGGCACCCCCGAGCGGGTCGCAGACGCCTACGCGGAGTTCTTCGCAGGGGTGGGCGCCGATCCGCTCGTGCACCTCGCCGACGCGGTGCCGGTGGGGGACGAGACCGGCGAGCTCGTGCTGGTGCGCGACATCTCCCTGCGATCGGTGTGCGAGCATCACCTGCTGCCCTTCCGGGGTCGCGCTCACGTGGCCTACCGGCCCGGCGCCCGGGTCGTGGGGCTCGGCGCCATTCCGAAGGTCGTGAACACCCTCGCGGCCAGGCCGCAGGTGCAGGAGCGACTGGGCGAGCAGATCGCCGAGGCGCTGCAGGCCGGCCTCGACCCCGAGGGCGTGCTCGTGGTGCTCGAGGCCTCGCACGGCTGCGTCGCCGACCGCGGGTCGCGGCAGAGCGAGGCGCTCGTCGTGACCGTGGCCTCCCGCGGCGCCCTCGCGCGGCCCGCCGAGCGGGCGGAGGTCTTCGCGCTTCTGGCGCGGGCATCGCGCGAGGAGGCGCAGCCCGTCTTCTCGACGCTCGCGCGGGATCCGCTGCGGCGGGAGGAGCAACCCACGTGACCGTGCGCGTGATGGGAGTGCTGAACGTCACCCCCGACTCCTTCAGCGACGGCGGGCGGTATCTCGGCGTCGACGCCGCGATCGCCCGCGGGCTGGAACTCGCCGCCCAGGGCGCCCACATCGTCGACGTCGGAGGCGAGTCGACCCGCCCCGGAGCGAACCCCGTGACGGCCGAGGACGAGCTGCGCCGGGTGATCCCCGTGATCGAGGCGCTCGCCGCCGAGGGGGTCGAGGTGTCGATCGACACCCTGCGCGCCGCGACCGCTCGCGCCGCGGTCGCGGCCGGCGCCCGCATCGTCAACGACGTCTCCGGCGGCGAGCACGACCCGGCCATCCGACGGGTCGCCGCCGAGACCGGCGCTCGCTATGTGGCGATGCACTGGCGGGGCATCCCCGACCCCGGGCACGAGCGCTCCCGCTACGGCGACGTGGTGTCCGAGGTGCGCGACGAGCTCGCCCGCCTCGCCGATGCCGCCCTCGCCGCGGGGATCGCGCCCGAACGGCTCGTGCTCGACCCGGGCATCGGTTTCGACAAGACCGCGGAGCAGGGGTGGCGCCTGCTCGCCGAGCTGCCCCGGCTCGCCGGGCTCGGCTTCCCCGTGCTGGTGGGGGTCTCGCGCAAGCGCATGCTCGCCGAGACGCTCGGCCCCGCCGCGACGATGGCGGATCGCGACACCGCCACGGCCGTGGTGAGCGCTCTGGCCGCCGGTGCCGGCGCGTGGGGCGTGCGCGTG
>CALMSE010000062.1 GCA_937872275.1 uncultured Leucobacter sp.
GCCGCTCGGCTCGGGTGCCACGCCGCGCGCCGCGAGCTCCGGATCGAGCCGCGCGAGGCGCTGCTCGAGGCTCGCAGCGTCTGGATCGTCCGGGGTCGCGAATCCGGCGGCGCGGATCGCCCCGTCCTCCGGGGTGATGAGCGCGTGGAAGGGGGCGCCGACGATCTCGACGACGGTGCGGATGAGGGGGAGGGAGGGCGCGGGGCTCGTGCTCGGGGTCATGTACTCATTCTCGCAGCGCGGCCCGCCTCGCGCACGCGGGTTTCGGACATCACGGTGGGGGGATCCGCCCTCGCTCACAGCTCGGCGTAGGCGGCGGCGATCTCCGCCTGCAGCCGCCGGGCCAGCATCGGCGCGGCGGCGATGAGCATCGGCTCCCCGGGCAGCGCGTCGTCCCGGCCCAGCAGGAGCGCGCCCGCCTCGCGCGCGATGAGGGCCCCCGCCGCGTAGTCCCAGGGCTGCAGCCCGCGCTCGTAGTAGGCGTCGAGCCGCCCCGCCGCGAGCAGGCACAAGTCGGTCGCCGCGGAGCCCATGCGCCGGATGTCGCGCACCTGCGGGATCAGCCGCCGAACGACCTCGGCCTGCTCGGTGCGCCGCTCGACCGTGTAGCCGAAGCCCGTCGCGACGAGCGCGGTGCCGAGCTCGGTCTCGGCCGGGCCCGTGAGCGGTTCGCCGTTCAGCCGTGCGCCGCCGCCCTCGAAGGCGGTGAAGAGCTCATCGGTCACCGGCAGGTAGACGGCTCCGGCGACGGCCCGCCGCCCGTCGGCCGTGTTGCCGGCCCGCGCGCCCGCGGGGGAGTCGTCCGCGACCGTCGCCGCCACGCTCACCGCGTAGGCCGGCAGCTGATAGAGGTAGTTCACCGTGCCGTCGATGGGATCGACGACCCAGGTGATGCCGCTCGTGCCCGCGCGGCTCGCGCCCTCCTCGCCGAGCACCCCGTCGTCGGGGCGCAGCTCTGCGAGACCCGCGGCGAGCAGGCGCTCGGCCTCGCGATCCGCGGCGGTCACCACGTCGACCGCGCTCGACTTCGTCGCGGCCACGTCGACTCCCGCGTCCCGCAGGGAGCGGATCACCGCCCCCACGCTGCGCGCGAGCGACCCCGCCACCTCCGTCAGCGACGGGAAGATGGCGGGGTCGATCGGTGCGCGGCTCATGCCTCCGAGCCTAGCGACCGGCCGGGCCGCTGCGCGGCTACCTGACCGGGAGCGGCTCGGAAGCCTCGGCGCTCGCCGCGGCGGCCGCCGCCGCGACCTCGGTCTCGTCGAGGGCGTAGGCCTCCTCGCCGTGGGCGACGGAGTCGATGCCCGACTCCTCCACCTCGGCCGGAACGCGCAGGCCGGTGACGAGCTTCACCCCGAGGGCGATGAGGAGCGAGACCACGAAGGAGTAGATCATCACGCCGAACACCGCGATGGCCTGGACCAGCAGGAGCCCGCCGTTGCCGCCGGTGAAGAGGCCGTCCTCGAAGGCGAAGAAGCCCAGGTAGAGGGAGCCGATGACACCGGCGACCAGGTGCAGTCCCACGACGTCGAGCGAGTCGTCGTATCCGAGGCGGTACTTCAGGTCGATGGCGAAGGCGCAGGCGAGGCCGGCGATGAGGCCCAGCAGCAGCGCCCACATCGGCGACAGATTCGCGGCCGAGGGGGTGATGGCGACGAGGCCCGCGATCGCGCCCGAGGCCGCACCGATGACGCCCGGCTTCTTGCCGCGCAGCGCGTCCGTGACGAGCCAGCCCACGATGCCGGCGGCGGGGGCCCCGAGCGTGTTGACGAGGATGAGGCCGGCCTCGCCGATCTCGGTGGCGAGGCCCGCGTTGAACCCGATCCAGCCGAACCACAGCAGGGCGGCGCCGATGGTCACGAGCGGCACGCTGTGCGGCTTGTGCGAGCCCGGCCCGAATCCGCGGCGCTTGCCCGCGACGATGGCGAGGGCGAGGGCGGCCGCACCGGCGTTGATGTGGATCGCGGTGCCGCCGGCGAGGTCGATCACGTCGGGGGTGCCGAGCCAGGTGCCGAGCTGCATGATCCACCCGTTGCCCCAGACCCAGGCGGCGACGGGGAAGTAGACGAGCGTCGCCCACACGCCCGAGAAGATCACCCACGAGCCGAGGCCGACGCGATCCGCGATCGCGCCCGAGATCAGCGCGGTCGTGATCATCGCGAAGACCGCGCCGAAGCCGACGCCGATGAAGCCGGCGGGGTCGGTGCTGATCAGGCCGAAGTCCTTGAAGGGATCGCCCGCGAAACCGCTCTCGCCGTCGGCGAAGTAGCTCATGCTGTAGCCGAAGAGGATCCACAGCATGCCGACGACGCCCATGGCGCTGACGCTGAAGAGCATCATGTTGACGACCGAGCGCACGCGCACGAGCCCGCCGTAGAAGAGCGCGAGCCCGGGTGTCATGATGAGTACGAGCGCGCTGCTCGCGAGTGTCCAGACATCTGTGGCCGACAGTTCCATGAGATGCCATCCTTTCGTTCCGCGGATCGGTGTGCCGCCAGTCTGCGCCCGCGGCGTTTCCCCCGTGTTTCGCGCCCGTTGCCCGGCAGTAACCGTTCGCGCCCGAGTCTGTTTCGGGGCGCGGGCGCGGATCCGCCCTCACCCGCCCTCCCGCACCCGTCGCGCGGGCGTGCGCGGAAGCTGCTAAGATGTGAAGGTTGCCGTCGAACGGCCGCGGATCGAGAGAGCCCCAGCATCCCGCTGGCGGCGCCGCGCAGCAACAGGAAGGGGATCCCCATGGCACTCGAGGCAGAGGTCAAGAAGGCGATCATCGAAGAGTATGCGACCACCCCCGGTGATACCGGGTCCCCCGAGGTGCAGGTCGCGCTGCTCACCCAGCGGATCAAGGATCTCACCGAGCACCTGAAGATCCACAAGCACGACCACCACTCGCGCCGCGGACTGCTGCTGCTCGTCGGCCAGCGCCGCCGCCTGCTGGGCTACCTGCAGGAAGTCGACATCGCGCGCTACCGCTCGCTCATCGAGCGGCTGGGTCTGCGCCGCTGACGGCCCAGACCGTCGGACGGCACTGTCTGGCAGCGGAGGCCGAGGTCTCCGCTGCGCCGATGGCCTGATCTGCGAAGCGCCCCGCTCCCTCCTGAGATCGGGGCGCTTCTGCGTGCCCAGCACTCTCTCCCGCCCAACGTATACGGCGGCGGTGAGCGTGACGCTCGGAGAGGCTCTCCGGCGTGTACGCTCGCCACCGCCATATACGTTCAGCGGAAAGCGGGCCTCAGATCTTCGCCGAGGCGTCCTTCAGCACGCTGCGGAGGATGCCGCTGATCTCGGCGAACTCGGCCGGACCGATGGTCAGCGGCGGAGCGAGCTGGATGACGGGGTCGCCCCGGTCGTCGGCGCGGCAGTAGAGGCCGGCCTCCCACAGCGCGGGGGAGAGGTAGTCGCGCAGGAGGCGATCCGACTCGGCCGCGTCGAAGGTCTCCTTCGTCGTCTTGTCCTTGACGAGCTCGATGCCGAAGAAGTAGCCCTCGCCGCGCACGTCGCCGACGATGTCGATGTCGGAGAGCTTCTCGAGCTCGGCGCGGAACAGCGGGCTCAGCTCGCGCACGCGGCCGTTCAGATCCTCCTCCTCGAAGACGTCGAGGTTCTCGAGCGCCGCCGCGGCGGCGGCCGGGTGCCCGGCGAAGGTGAAGCCGTGGTAGAAGGTGTTCTCGGTCGACTCGAAGGGCTCGGAGATGCGATCGGCCACGAGCATGGCGCCCAGCGGCACGTAGCCGGAGGTGATGCCCTTCGCCGACGTGATGATGTCGGGCTCGTAGCCGAGCGCCTTCGACGCGAAGAAGTCGCCGACGCGGCCGTAGGCGCAGATGACCTCGTCGGAGACGAGCAGCACGTCGTACCGGTCGCAGATCTCTCGCACGCGCGTGAAGTACCCGGGGGGCGGCGGGAAGCAGCCGCCCGAGTTCTGCACCGGCTCGAGGAACACCGCGGCCACGGTCTCGGGGCCCTCGAAGAGGATCATCTCCTCGATGCGGTCCGCGGCCCACCGGCCGAACTCCTCGAGGGAGCCGCCGGGGAAGCCCATCTCGGCCGCCCGGTAGAAGTTCGTGTTCGGCACGCGGAAGCCGCCCGGGGTCAGCGGTTCGTAGAACTTCTTCATGTCGGGGATGCCGGTGATCGCGAGCGCCCCCTGCGGGGTGCCGTGATAGGCGACCGCGCGAGAGATCACCTTGTGCTTCATCGGCCTGCCCGTGATCTTGAAGTAGTGCTTCGCCAGCTTGAAGGCCGACTCCACCGCCTCGCCGCCGCCCGTGGTGAAGAACACCTTGTTCATCTGGCCGGGGGCGTACGACGAGAGGCGCTCGGCGAGCTCGACCGCGGCCGGGTGCGCGTACGACCAGATGGGCATGAAGTCGAGCTGCTGCATCTGCTTCGCAGCCGCCTGCACGATGCGCTCGCGGCCGTGCCCCGCGTTCACGACGAAGAGGCCCGCGAGACCGTCGATGTAGGCCTTGCCCGCGGCGTCGTAGATGTGGTGGCCGTCCGCGCGGGTGATGACGGGGATGCCGTCGTTCAGCACCTTGCGATTGGTGAAGTGCGGCCAGAGGTGGCTCTTGGCCTTGGCCTGGACGGTGGCGGTGTCGACCGCGGCGGTCGGATCGTAGGACATGGTTATCGTGTTCCCCAGTCGTATTTCTGTTTCTTGAGTTTCAGGTAGAGGAAGGTCTCCGTGGCGGAGACCCCGTCGAG
>CALMSE010000063.1 GCA_937872275.1 uncultured Leucobacter sp.
CGAGCTCCTGGGCCCAGTAGAGCGCCAGGTAGAAGTGGCTGCCGCGGTTGTCGATCGTGCCGAGCTTGCGGCCGGGCGAGCGATCCTCTTCGAGGAAGGTGCCGGTGCCGCGGTCGAGCGTGTCGGCGAGCACCTGCGCCTTCGCGTTGCCGGTGAACTCGGCGAGATGCTCGAGCGAGGCCGCGAGCGCGAAGAACTCGCCGAGCGAGTCCCAGCGCAGGTAGTCCTCCGCGATGAGCTGCTGCACGTGCTTGGGGGCCGATCCGCCCGCCCCGGTCTCGAAGAGGCCTCCGCCCGCGAGCAGGGGGACGATCGAGAGCATCTTGGCGCTCGTGCCCACCTCGAGGATCGGGAACAGGTCGGTGAGGTAGTCGCGCAGCACGTTGCCGGTGACCGAGATCGTGTCCTCGCCGCGACGGATGCGCTCGAGGGAGTACCGGGTCGCGTCGGCCGGGGCGAGGATCTCGATGGTGAGGCCGCTCGTATCGTGCTCGCCCAGGTACTCCCGGACCTTGGCGATGAGGTTCGCGTCGTGGGCGCGGTTCTCGTCGAGCCAGAACACCGCCGGCGAGCCCGTGGCGCGGGCCCGGGAGACTGCGAGCCTCACCCAGTCGCGGATCGGCGTGTCCTTGGTCTGAGTGCCGCGCCAGATGTCGCCGGTCTCGACGTCGTGCGAGAGCAGCACCTCGCCCGCACCGTTCACGACCTCGACGCGGCCGGGGGCGGCGATCTCGAAGGTCTTGTCGTGGCTGCCGTACTCCTCGGCGGCCTGCGCCATGAGGCCCACGTTCGGCACGGTGCCGATGGTCGCCGGATCGAGCGGGCCGTTCGCGATCGTGTCCTCGACCGCGGCCCGGTAGACGCCCGCATAGGAGGAGTCGGGGATCACCGCGAGGGTGTCGTCCTCGTGGCCGTCGCCGTCCCACAGCTTGCCGCCGTTGCGGATGAGCGCCGGCATCGAGGCGTCGACGATCACGTCGGAGGGCACGTGCAGGTTCGTGATGCCCTTGGTGCTGTCGACGTAGGAGAGGCGCGGGCCGCGCGCGATGTCGGCCGCGATCTCGTCGACGATGGCCTGGCCGCCCGGCACGGCGTCGAGACCCGCGAGGATCGCGCCGAGGCCGTTGTTCGGGGTGAGGCCGGCGGCCGCGAGCGCGTCGCCGTGCTTCTCGAACACGTCGGCGAAGAACGCCTTCACCGCGTGGCCGAAGATGATCGGGTCGCTGACCTTCATCATCGTGGCCTTGAGGTGCAGCGAGTAGAGCACGTCATCGGCCTTCGCCTCGGCGACGGTCTCGGCGAGGAACGCGTCGAGCGCGGAGGCCGACAGGAAGGTGCCGTCGACGACCTCGCCGGCGAGCACCGGGAGGCTCTCCTTCAGCACGGTCACCGTGCCGTCGGCGGCGATGTGGCGGATGGAGAGGGTGTCGTCCGCGGCGAGCACGACCGACTTCTCGTTCGCGAAGAAGTCGTCGCCGCTCATCGTGGCGACGCGGGTCTTCGAGCCCTCGCCGAACGGCTTGTTGCGGTGCGGGTGCTTGCGGGCGTAGTTCTTGACCGACAGCGGCGCGCGCCGGTCGCTGTTGCCCTGGCGCAGCACCGGGTTCACGGCAGAGCCCTTGATGCGGTCGTAGCGGGCCTGCGCGTCGCGCTCCTCGTCGTTCTCGGGCTCGTCGGGGTAGTCGGGCACGTCGAAGCCCTGCGCCTGCAGCTCGGCGATCGCGGCCTTCAGCTGCGGGATCGAGGCCGAGATGTTCGGCAGCTTGATGATGTTCGCCTCGGGGAGCTTCGCGAGCTCGCCGAGCTCCGCGAGCGCGTCGGCGACGCGCTGCTCGGGGGCGAGGCGGTCGGGGAAGGTCGCGAGGATGCGGCCGGCGAGCGAGATGTCTCGGGTGTCGATCTCCACATCGGCGACCCCGGTGAAGGCCTGCACGATGGGGAGGAACGAGGCGGTGGCCAGTGCGGGCGCCTCGTCGGTGTGAGTGTAGATGATGGTGGAATCGGTCACGTCTGCTAGCTCTTCCGTTCGTTGGCGAAATGCATCTTCGATCCTACCCCAACCAAGTGAAAAGTATCTCGATATCGAGAGACTTCGGGGGCTCCCCGGGCGGCCGCGCGCGGGCCGGCCGGCCCGGTAGGATGGCCACGTGACCGAACGCGTGATCCTCGAACCCGGCCAGCCCGCACCCGATTTCTCCCTCAGCGACCAGAACGGCGACACCGTCTCGCTCTCCGATTTCCGCGGACGGCGGGTGATCCTCTTCGCCTACCCCGAGGCTCTCACGCCCGGCTGCAGCACGGAGGCGTGCGACTTCCGCGACTCGATGGCGCCGCTGCAGGCCGCGGGCTACACGGTGCTCGGCATCTCCCCCGACGCTCCCGAGAAGCAGAAGCGCTTCGCCGAGCGCGACGGGCTCGACTACCCGCTGCTCAGCGACCCCGACCGCGCGACCCTCATCGCCTACGGGGCCTACGGCGAGAAGAACAGCTACGGCCGCATCGTCACGAGCGTGATCCGCTCGACCTTCGTCATCGATGCGGAGGGGCGGATCGAGCACGTCCTCGCCAACGTCAAGGCCACGGGGCACGTGGCGCGCGTGCGCAAGCTCCTCGGGGTCTGAGCACCCGCAGAGCCCGTTCGCGGCCGTGTGCCGCGTTTCGCACCGGCGTGGCACGCGGCGCGTTTCATCGATGCCGTGCGCAGTTCAGCCTTCCTCGACCTCCCGGTGCACGGGCCGGGCGATCAGGGCTGCGGCGAAGCCTGCGAAGGCCAGCAGGATCAGCGCCCAGCCGACCAGCGCGTCGGCCAGCGCGAACTGCAGTACGCCGGTGCCCGCGGCGAAGAGCAGGATGTGGATCGTGATGGCGGATCCGCGCACCCAGCTCGCACGGCTGCGCAGCGCGCCCCACAGCGTGATGATCACCCACACCCAGGCGATGAGGGCCGAGAGGAAGATGCTGAGCCGCTGCTCGATCGGCTCGCCGGTCGCGCCGAAGAAGCCCTGGACCACCGGGAGCATGACGGCGAGGCCGCCGACGGCCTCCACGACGAGAACGATCACGAGCGCGATCCACGCGATGCGTGACCGAGGATGAACGTCAGATGACGAAGACGTCAACGGAGAGCCTCCAAAATATTTCGGCCGGACTATTGATCTGCTACAAACTTCATGGAAATATATATGTCAGAGAGTTTCGCGCACGCTGCTGTGGGCATTCTCAGCCCCGCAACACAGCACACGGCGCGAGATCAGGCTACTAGCCGGCTTCGGTTTTCGCTCGCGTGCGCCCGCACAAAGGAGAAAACCATGGACTGGAGAGAGCAAGCCGCTTGCCTCACCGTCGACCCCGAACTGTTCTTCCCGGTCGGCAACACCGGCCCCGCCGTCGAGCAGATCGAACGCGCCAAGGCCGTGTGCGCGCGCTGCAAGGTCACCGAGATGTGCCTGCAGTACGCGATGGACACGGGTCAGGACTCGGGTGTCTGGGGCGGCCTCAGCGAGGACGAGCGTCGCGCCCTGAAGCGCCGCGCCGCGCGCGCGCGCCGCGCTTCCTAGGCCCGCAACGCGAAGGGCCCGCAACGCCAAGGCCCCGCTCCCGTATCGGGAAGCGGGGCCTTCGCGTATCCGCCCGGTCGGCGCCGGCCGAGTCGAGGCCGGCGCCGCGGGCGCCGCTAGTCGGTGCCCGAGTCGAACGCGGCGCTCAGGCCCAGTTCGTCGGCGTCCTCGTCGATGCCCGCGACGGCGTCGGCGATCTCCTCGGCGCCGCCCTGCTCGAGCTTGCCCACGAGCTCGGCCGTGGGGCCGCCGACGAGGCCGATCGCCGCGTACTGCTCGAGGCGCTGACGCGAGTCGGCGATGTCGAGGTTGCGCATCGTGAGCTGTCCGATGCGATCCTCGGGGCCGAATGCCGCGCCCACGGTGCGCTCCATCGAGAGCTTCTCGGGGTGGTAGCTGAGGTTCGGGCCCGTGGTGTTGAGGATCGTGTAGTCGTCGCCGCGGCGCAGGCGCAGCGTGACCTCGCCCGTGACCGCGGAGCCGACCCAGCGCTGCAGCGCCTCGCGCAGCATGAGCGACTGCGGGTCGAGCCAGCGACCCTCGTACATGAGGCGGCCGAGCTTGCGGCCGTCGGTGTGGTACGAGGCCAGCGTGTCCTCATTGTGGATCGCGTTCACCAGGCGCTCGTAGGCGATGTGCAGCAGCGCCATGCCCGGCGCCTCGTAGATGCCGCGCGACTTCGCCTCGATGATGCGGTTCTCGATCTGGTCGCTGACGCCGAGGCCGTGGCGGCCGCCGACGGCGTTCGCCTCGAGCACGAGCGCGACGGGATCGGCGTACTCGACCCCGTTGATCGCGACGGGACGGCCGGCCTCGAAGCGCACCGACACCTCCTCGGTCGCCACCTCGACGTCGTCGCGCCAGGCGGCGACGCCCATGATCGGCTCGACGATGTCGAGGCCGGCGTCGAGGAACTCGAGCTTCTTCGCCTCGTGCGTGGCGCCCCAGATGTTCGCGTCGGTCGAGTAGGCCTTCTCCGTCGCGTCGCGGTAGGGGTAGCCGTTGGCGACCAGCCACTCGCTCATCTCGTGGCGGCCGCCGAGCTCCTCGACGAACTGCTTGTCGAGCCAGGGCTTGTAGATGCGCAGCGCCGGGTTCGCCATGAGGCCGTAGCGGTAGAAGCGCTCGATGTCGTTGCCCTTGTAGGT
>CALMSE010000064.1 GCA_937872275.1 uncultured Leucobacter sp.
CGACGAGGTCGGCCTGCTCGACGTCGGCGGCGGCGCCCTGCGGCCCGAGCTGGGGGTGATCAGCGCGATCGAGGCGGCCCGGCGGGAGGGCGCCGCCGTCCGCGAGCACGAGGCCGTCGGAGCCATCGTCCAGGCAGGGCACGGCGTCGACCTCATCACCGCCTCGGGGTCGCAGCACTTCGACCGGGTCATCGTCACGGCCGGGAGCTGGTCGAAGCTGCTGGTGCCGGAGATCGCCGACCTCACCGAGACGCGGAGGATCGTGCTGACCTGGTTCGTGCCGCGGGATGCGGGCGCCTACTCGCCGGAGGCGCTCCCCTGCTTCATCCGCGACCGCGACGGCTTCCACGTCTTCGGCGCCCCGATCGTCGACGGGTACAGCGCCAAGATCTCGCGGGACGTCGAGGGCCCGCTCGATGTCGACCGCCCCGAGAACATGAGCCTGCGCGTCGAGCCGGAGGATCTCTCGGCGTTCGGCGCCCGGGTGCAGCGGCTCTTCCCCGGCGTGCTCCCCGAGCCGGTGCGCTACAGCGCGCATCACGACTCCTTCACCTCGGACAAGACCCCGATCATCGACAGCCGCCGGGATGTCATCGTGGTCGCGGGGCTCTCGGGGCACGGGTTCAAGCTCGCCCCCGCGCTCGGGGAGATCGCGGCGCAGCTCGCGGTCGACGGCGTCGCGCCGCTGCGCCCGCCCGACTTCTCGATCGCGGCGCACGCGCCCGTGCACCCGCGCACCCCGCCCCGTCCCGACCTCAGAGGAGCCCGCGAATGAGCCCGTCCGAATACATCGTCGTCGGCGCGGGGCTCGCGGGCGCCGCCGCGGCCTGGCAGCTCGCCGACCGGGGCCACGCCGTCACCGTGGTGGAGCGCACCGCTCCGGCCAACGGCGAGGGCAGCTCGCACGGCTCGGCGCGCATCTTCCGCTACGCCTACCCCTCCGCGCTCTACGTCGGCCTGGTGGTCCGGGCCCGCTCTCTCTGGGACGAGCTCGAGCAGCGGGCCGCCGCGCGGCTCATCGCCCCCACGGGGGCGGTCGACTTCGGCGAGCTGCGCGACCCCGCGGAGCTCGCCCGGATCCTCGAGTCGGCGGGCGTCGAGCACGAGATCCTCCGCCGCGACGAGGCGCGGGCCCGCTTCCCGCAGTTCGCCTTCGACACCGACGTGCTCTACCACCCGGGCTCGGGGGTGCTCGACGCGCAGCGTTCGGTCGAGGCGATGCTCGACCTCGCGCGGTCGACCGGCAACGCGACGGTGCGCACCGATTGGGACGTCGCGAGCCTCTCGCGGGTGCCGACCGGCGGCTTCGTCGCGCGATCCGCCACGGGCGAGACCGTGACGGGCGCGAAGGTCGTCGTCGCGGCCGGCGGCTGGCTCCCGCACCTGCTCGGCGACCTCTCGCTCCCCTCGCGGTTCCTCGCCTCGTTCCCGAGGCTCGAGGTCCGCCAGGAGCAGGCCTTCCACCTGCCCTGGCGGGAGGCCGGCGAGGGGGGCGATCCGTTCCCGGCCTGGCCGACGTTCATCCACAAACGGGCCGGGTTTCAGAGCTACGGGCTGCCCGGCGGCCGGGACGCCGGGTTCCGGGGCCAGAAGATGGCCCAGTTCAACGGGGGCCGCGTGCTCCCCTCGGCGCTGGATCAGGACGGCCGGATCGAGCCCGGAATGCGGGAGCGGATCGTGGCGTACGCGAAGGAGTTCCTGCCCGGCGTCGTTCCCGAGCCGTACGCCGAGACGACCTGCCTGTTCACGAGCACCGCGAACGAGGACTTCGTGATCGACGAGGCGGACGGGGTGGTCGTCGTCTCCGCCTGCTCCGGCCACGGCGGCAAGTTCGCGCCGCTGCTCGGCCGCTTCGCGGCCGATCTCGCCACGGGCGCGGGCACCGTCCCCGCCGAGTTCCGGGCTGCCCGGCACGCGGCCGAGGCCGCGCGGTGACGAAGCGAGTCGCCTCGCTCATGGCCGGCATCGCGGACGTGGGCCGGGACCCGGTTCGCGGGGGCTACTCCCGCCCCGTGTACTCGACGGCCGAGCTCGATCTGCGCAGCTGGTTCGTCGCGGAGGCCGCCGCCCGCGGCCTGGAGGTCGAGATCGACCGCAACGGGGTCATCTGGGCGTGGTGGGACGTCGCCTCCGGCGATCGCACGGGGGCGCTCGTCACGGGCAGCCATCTGGACTCGGTGCCGGGCGGCGGCGCATTCGACGGCCCCCTCGGAGTCGCCTCCGCGCTCGCGGCGATCGATCTGCTGCGCGAGCGCGGCGCCCGGCCCGACCGGGCCGTCGCGATCGCCGTGTTCCCCGAGGAGGAGGGGTCGCGCTACGGGGTCGCCTGCCTCGGGTCCCGCATCCTCACGGGCGCCATCCCGATCGAGCGCGCGCTGGCGCTGAAGGACGACGACGGATCGACCTTCGCCGAGCGCTCCCGCTCGGCCGGCGTCGACCCGAGTCGCATGGGCCCCGATCCCGAGCGCCTCGCCCTGATCGGCGCCTTCGTCGAGCTGCACGTCGAGCAGGGCAGAGGCCTCGCAGACCTCGGGCATCCGGTCGCGATCGGCTCGTCGATCCTGGGCCACGGCCGCTGGAGGCTCAGCTTCACCGGGCAGGGCAACCATGCCGGGACGACGCTCATGCGCGACCGACGGGATCCCCTCGTGGCGGCCGCCGGCCTCGTCGCGGGGATCCCCGGCCTCGCGCGCGCCCACGACGGCGCCCGCGCGACGGTGGGGCGCCTCCGGCCCATCCCCGGCGGCACCAACGTCATCGCCTCGCGCGTGGACGCCTGGCTCGACGTGCGGCACCCCGACGATCGGGTGACCGCGCGGCTCGTCGCCGAGATCGCGGCGCTCGCCGAGGAGCTCGCGGCCGGGCAGGGATGCGGGGTCGTCGTGCGCGAGGAGTCGTTCAGCCCCACGATGTCCTTCGACGCCGCGCTCCGCCGGCGCCTCGAGACCGCGCTTCCCGGGGCGCCGGTGCTCGAGACCGGCGCGGGCCACGACGCCGGCGTCCTCGCGGCCCGGCTGCCCGCCGCGATGCTGTTCGTGCGCAACCCGAGCGGCGTCTCCCACTCCCCCGAGGAGCACGTGGAGGACGCCGATGCCGAGCGCGGGGCGGAGGCGCTCGCGGGGGTGCTGATGGGTGCGATCTGAGCGGATCCGCCGCGATCGCGGCGGGGGACGCGGGAGTTGACAAGTCGCGTCCCGCGGGGCTAAGGATGGATCATCCCGAAATACATTCACCGACTAGAAGTTCTATGAGCACGCATCCCCTCCCGCCCCGGCGCGGCTCCGGCCGCGCTTCCGGGCGCACCGGCTCCGAGGAGGTGTTCGCGAGCCTCATCGAGGCCATCACGACCGGCCGGCTTCGCGCGGGAGACCGCCTCCCCTCCGAGGAGCAGCTCGCCGCCCACTTCGAGGTCGCGCCGATGACGCTGCGGCAGGCGCTGGCGAAGCTGCGCGAGCACGGCTATGCGGAGACCCGGCGGGGGCGCAACGGCGGCACACGGGTGGCGGCCGACATCGCCGAACGGCTGGAGCGCGACGCCTTCGACCACGACGTGTCGATCTCCGCGCTGCGCGTGCTCACCGACTGGCGCAGGGCGGTCTCGGGAGAGGCCTCGTACCTCGCCGCGATCAGGGGGACGAGCGCCGAGCGCGCGGCGCTGCAGCGCCTCGAAGACGAGTATCGCGCCGTGATCGAGAGCACCACCGAGCGCCGCTTCGCGGATGCGCGACTGCACATCCACATCGCCGAGATGTCGGGCAACGCCCGATTCGTCGAGGCGGAGCGGGGGATCCAGGATCAGCTCACCCGCTTCATCCGCGTCACGTCGTTCACGGGCATCGAGGTCTCGCACGCCGACATGGATCACGCGGAGCTCGTGGCGGCGATCCTGCGCGGCGACGCCGGAGCCGCGAAGCAGGCGCTGCTCGACCACGTCGAGGTCACCTACTTCTGGGGCACGAGGCAGCCGAACATCGTCGGGCACACCGCGCCGACCGACGCGGAGCTCCGGGGGCCGGTCTCGGTGGGCGACGAGGCGATCGCCGCCGGGATCCGGGAACGACCGCACGCCGGCGATCCGTCGCCCGAGCGATCCGCAGATCATCCGTCCGGCTGATCCCCGCCGCGCGGGCGATCCTCGCCGATCGATACCTCGGTACCACGCGGTCGGTACCGGGGAGGGACGCGCGCGCCCCGCCGCCGCACGTAGCTTGGGATCACCACGCAGATCCGAGAGTGCAACGGAAGGACCGATCATGACCATCGCGAACGCCCCCACCGCGTCCACCACCCCCGCCGCCCCGACGGGCACCGCCCCGCAGACGGCCACGGCTCCGCCCACAGTCCCCGGCCCGCAGACGGCCCCGGCCCCGCAGAGCCGCGGCAACACCTTCGCGATCGTGAGCTTCGTGCTCGGCATCGCCTCCGTGGTGAGCAGCTGGACGTTCGTCGCCCCGATCATCGGCCTCGTCTTCGGCGTCCTCGCGCTGCGGAACAGGACGGCCGAGCGCACGCTCGCGCTCTGGGGCGTCTGGCTGAACGGCGCCATGCTCGCCCTGACCGCGCTGGCGGTGCTGGCATTCATGCTGCTCGCCGCGTTCGGCATCCTCGTCAGCCTGCCGGGGCTCGCCGCCTGACCGCCCGGATCCCGGTTCAGCCCCCGGCCGGGCCGAGCGCGTCGCGCGGTCCGGCCGGCTCGTCCGCGCCGTGCTC
>CALMSE010000065.1 GCA_937872275.1 uncultured Leucobacter sp.
CCACCATCCGAAGGGTCCGAGGCCCGGAACCACGGGGAAGAGCCCCGATCCGAGTCGGGATCGGGGCGCCGTCCTCAGTCGCGCAGCCGATCCTTCGCCTCGTTCCTCGCCTTCGTGGCATCGCGCTCGGCCTCGGCCTTCTTGACCTCGGCCTCCGCCTTCATCTCGTCGACCTTGTCCTTGACCTTGTCGACGCCGTCCTCGACCGTGCGGCCCACCTTCTTCGCGGCGGCCTCGGCGGTCTCCTTCGCGTCGTCCAGGAATCCCATGGTGTTCTCCAATCCATCTCGGGTGATCGCTCGTGCGGCGACGGCCGCCCGGTGGCCGCGATCCGCTCTCGCGGTTCGGGCCGGGGCCGGCGCGCCTCGCACCGCTGTCTCAGCCTGCTCGCCGAGGCCGCTCCCCGCCAGGGGGTGGCCTCGGCCGCTCGGGTGCACTATTGTTCCGCGCCCCGAACACCCCGCGGGCGTACGGCCTCGGTGCGTGAACCCTTCGGCGGAATCCCTGCGCCGCTCTCCCGGAAACCGTCGGTGAGGGCATATGGTTTCCCTCATGAACCGTGATGTCGCAAAACTGCAGGGAATCGCCCGAGACCTCTCCGAACTCGGGCTGGCCCTGAGCAATCGGAGCACGCCGCCCGACGCCGCGATGGGCGTCGCGGTCGGCGAGGCCTTCGTCGCGCTCTCCGAGGCGATCGGCGCCATCAGCGCGGCCCTGGAGCAGGGCGCGGCCTCGGTCTCGCAGGCGAGGCAGGCGAGCGACGGGGAGGGCCGCCCGCCCGCCCTCGCCGACCCTTCGCGCTGAGGCTTCCGCCACCGGCCGAACGCCGCAGGATCCGGGGCGCTCACCGTGCCGAGTTGGATCCGTGCTGACCACCACCCCGTCGTCGGCCGAGAAGAGACGCCCAACGGTGCACCGGATCTTCAGCACGTCGTGCACGAAGCGGAGGATCGCGCGATGGCCCGCAGAGCCCTCTTCCCGCTCACGCGCCCCGGGCAGACGGGGAACGGGACGGCGCGCCCCGACGGTTCAGCCGGCGAAGCCGATGCGGGCGAGCAGCGCCTCGCGGAACTCGGCCGGCTGCTCCAGGTGCGGCGAGTGGCCCACACCCGCGAGTTCGACCTCCGTCACGTCGCCTCCCGCCGCGCGGTACGCGTCGAGCACGTCGCGCGTCTGCGAGACCATCTGTTGCGCTGGGGCGATCCCGTCGCCGGGCCAGCCGGGGATCACCCCGAGCGCGCCCAGATGGTTGATATCGAAGAACGAGGCGTCGGACACGATCGCGTCGGCGTCGCCGTGGATCCAGAGCACGGGCGGCTTCTCGGCGAGATCCGCGATGCCGGAGACGTCGAAGTACCGAGGCGCCATGGTGTTCAGCACGCCGACCGATCCGGCCCCGAACCCCGGCCAGTTCTCGCTCGCCACCGCATCGCCGGGGTAGTTCCCGGGCTCCGTCGAGGTGGTCAGCATCGACGCCACCCACGCATCCTCGTGCTCGCTCGCGTACCCGGGCGCGACATAGCCGCTGCGCAGCACGCTGCGCGGAGAGGTCTGCTCGTCCGCACTCGTGTCGCCGTCGCGCAGCCGCTGCACGAAGTCTGGGTTCGCGCCGCCTCCGCCGCAGCCCGCGTCGTCCTCGGTGAGCCGACTGCCGTCGCGTCGCGTGCCGCCGAAGCCGTAGGGCGAGACCGGAGCCTGCAGCGTGAGGCTGAGCACCGGGTGATCGAGCGCGTACTGCATCACCACGCCGCCGCCCATCGACCAGCCGACCAGGTGCGCTGCGGGGACGCCGAGCGCCTCGAGCACCGCGGCGACGTCGTCGCTGAAGTCCCGCACGCCCCGGGTCGCGTCGACCGGCTTCGACTCGCTCGCGCCGAAGCCGCGCAGATCCACCGCGATCACGCGCAGCCCGCGGGGGAGCCCCAGCATGGTCTCCTGCCAGAACAGCGCGGACGAGACGTTGCCGTGCACGAGCACCACCGTGCGCTCGGGGGCGGCACCGGGGTCGTCGCCGATGCGCTCGAGCACACCCGTGCGCAGACGCGGGGTCTCGACGACCCGCTGCGAGATGCCCTCGAAGAGGAAGCTGTCGGACATGGCGCTCCTTCCGGTCATCGGAGGCGCCGTCGCCCCCGCTGGCTCGATTCTAGTGATGCGTCCCGCGCGACGGATCCCGCCCGCCGCGCCGGTGCCCGCCCGGCGAAGGCGGGAACCCCCGGCTCGACCACCCGGTAGGATTGACGAGTCTTCGAGCCTGGATGAGGAGCCGAATCGTGGCAGATGGTTTCAGCCTGTTCACCGACCGCAACGTGGTCGCGATGCGCGTGAACGGGGAGCTGCGCGACCTCGCGGCCGAAGTGGGGGAGCGCGACCTCGTCGAGCCCGTGACCATCGACAGCCCCGACGGCCTGAACATCCTGCGTCACTCCGCGGCTCACGTGCTCGCGCAGGCCGTGCAGCGCATCGACCCCGAGACGAAGCTCGGCATCGGCCCGCCCATCGCCGACGGGTTCTACTACGACTTCGATCCGGCCGAGTCGTTCACACCCGAAGACCTGAAGGCGATCTCGGCCGAGATGCAGAGGATCGTCAAGCAGGGGCAGCGCTTCGTGCGCCGCGTCGTCACCGAGGAGGAGGCGCGGGCCGAGCTCGCGGACGAGCCCTACAAGCTCGAGCTCATCGGGCTCAAGGGCGGGGCGGATCAGGGCTCCGACAACGAGAACATCGAGGTGGGCGGCGCCGAGCTCACCATCTACGACAATGTGGACCCGAAGACCGGCGAGCTGTGCTGGAAGGATCTCTGCCGCGGGCCGCACCTGCCGAGCACGCGCATGATCGGCAACGGCTGGGCTCTCACCCGCAGCGCCGGCGCCTACTGGCGCGGCAGCGAGAAGAACCCCATGCTGCAGCGCA
>CALMSE010000066.1 GCA_937872275.1 uncultured Leucobacter sp.
TGCTCGACCTGCTCGCGCGGCATGCCCTTGTGCTTCACGAGGAAGTCGATCTCGCCGCCCGCGTAGTCGTCGGGGGTGTCGGGCGCCAGCTCGTAGCTGTGGCTCTCGACCTCGATCCCGACCTCGGGGTGCCGCCGCCGGAACTCGGCGGCACCGGCCTCGAAGCGGCGCTTGCCGATGTAGCACCACGGGCAGGCGATGTCGGACCAGACGTCGACGCGGATCGTTTCGCTCATGGCGGGTGCAACCCCGCGGCGGCGCGGCCTATTCCCGGGGTGCTCCCGGGCTCGCCGGGGCCGGATCGGGCACATCATTCTGCGACTGCCCGCTGCGGGGATCCGGCCGGGTCCGCTCGGAACCCGACCGGACACCCTGCTCCCCGGTGGACGACGAGCCGACCGCGCTCCGCGGCCGGGTCGTCGACCGGAGCTCATGTCGGACCCCGGGCCATCGGGATGGGCCGGCGTCGCCCTGCGGGCTCGGTGCTCAGACGGACTCAGGCGTCGAACACCGGCTTGCGATCCGCCCACGGCTGGATCTGCTCGAACGCGTAGGCCGCGTTCAGCACGTCCTGATCCGCGTGCAGCCGACCGGCGAGCTGCAGCCCGACCGGGCGCCCATCGGAGGTGAACCCGCAGGGAATGGAGATCGCCGGAGTCGTCGTCATGTTGAACGGCCAGGTCAGGCACCATCGCAGCAGACGATCTTCGAGCGACCGACCGTTCAAGAACTCGGGATTGAACTGCGTCACCGGATACGAGGCCACCGCGGTGGTGGGAGACGCGAGGATGCGGTGATCGCGCATGAACGACTCGAACGCATCGTAGTACGCGCCGCGGAACATCTCCGCGCGAGTGATCTCGTCGCCGCGGAGCTGGGGCGCGGTGAGCACGAGCTCGATGAGCTCGTCATCCAGCTCCCCTCGCATGGACTCCATATCGAACGCCTCGCCCAGCGCAGCCATGCCGGGCACCCAGAGCCCCTTCCACATGGCCTCTCCCGCATCGCCCCATTCAGGCTCGGCCTGGACGACCTCGGCACCGGCCTCGGCGAGCCGCGCCACCGCGGTTCCCACGATCGAGGCGATCTCGGGGTCGAGCCGGGTCTCGATCCCGAGGGTCTCCGAATAGGCGATGCGCCAGCCGCTCAGATCGCCGTTCAGCCGCGCGAGGAACGATCCGGTCGGGTCCGGCATCGAGAGCGGATCGCGCGGATCCTCTCCGGACACCGCATCGAGCATCAGGGCGGAGTCGGAGACGGTGCGCGTCAGCGGGCCGTGGAAGAGGAAGGTCAGATACCGCTGCGGAAGCGCCACCACCGGGATTCGTCCCGTGGAGGGCTTGAGACCCACGACACCGTTCAACGACGCCGGCACTCTGATCGAACCGCCTCCGTCGCTCCCCTCTGCCAAGGGTCCGAGCCCCGCCGCGACGGCGGCGCCGGCGCCGCCGCTCGATCCACCTGCCGACAGCTCCCGGTTCCACGGATTCAGCGTCGCGCCGAACAGATGGTTCGTCGTCTTTCCGCAGTAGCCCGCCTCCGGAGTATTCGTGCGGCCGAGGAACAGCCCCCCGGCGTCGCGCATGCGTTCGACGATCGGCGCATCGGCCGTGCCGACGTTGTCCCTGAGCGCCTTGATGCCGTTGGTGACGGGGAGGCCCTTCTGAGGAGTGAGATCCTTGATGGTGTAGGGCACGCCGTGAAGCGGGCCGAGCGGCTCGCCTCTCGCCTGCCGCTCATCCAGGTCCGCCGCATCTTTCATCAGCTGCTCGGGATCCCAGTAGACGATCGCATTGATCTGCGGGTTCACTGCTTCGACCCGTTCGATCATCGCCCGCGCGATGTCCCGGGAGGACAGCTCACCGGCCCGAACGCTTCGCGACAGCTCTGTTGCGGCCATCCAAGCGATGTCTTGATTCATGTTCGTCACCTTTCTTGTATGCGCGATGCGGATTGCGCCCGCGACCCGATTCCCGCAGCAGCGGGCCGGCTCATCGACTTCGTTCCGCGAAGAAGTTCAGTGCGGCGGCGATCACCAGCACCAGGCCGGTCGCACTCTGCTGGAGGAAGCTCGGGGCGCCGATCATCACGAGACCGTTCTGCAGGACCCCGAGAAAGACCACGCCGACGATGACCCCGAACAACGATCCGCTGCCGCCGAAGAAGCTCACACCGCCGAGCAGCAGCGCGGTGAGCAGTGTGACCTCGAAGCCGTTGCCGGTACTCGCCGAAGCCGTGTTGAGCCGACCGGCGGTGATGATTCCGCCGAGGCCGGCGGCCATCGCGGTGAGCACGTACAGCGCGAACGGGACGGCCCGCACACGGATGGCCGACAGATACGCCGCCTGCCGATTCGAACCGATCGCGTAGATATGCCGCCCCACCGGAAGCTTCCGCACGACGAAGAGCCCGACGAGCAGCACGAGCAATGCCATCAGCACGGGAATGGGTATTCCTGCGATCTGCGCGCCGCCGATGTCCTGGAACGAGGTCGGGTAGCCGACCGTCGGGATGCTCCCGATGCCCAGCGAAACGCCTCCGGCGAGCGCCAGCGTGCCGAGGGTCACGATGATCGGGGAGAACCCGAGGACGGTCACGAGCAGCCCGTTGATCGCCCCGACCACGGCCGCGACGGCGAGCGCGATCGCCACCGCCGGAACCGTGGGCAGACCCGCCTTCGCGAGCAGCAGGCCCGCGACGACTCCGGTGAGCCCGATCACCGACCCGACCGAGAAATCGACGAACCCGGCGATCAGCAGCAGCCCGGCGGGCACGCTCAGAATCAGCAGCACGGAGAGGTCGAGCAGCACCCCCCGGACATTCCCGACGGTGAGGAATGAGCTGTTCGCCAGTTGGAAGACGACGATCATCAGCACCAGGCCGAGGAACAGGATGTTCCTCCTGATGAAGTCGACTCCTCTGAGCTTGTTCCAGAAGGTCTGGGAGGGTTCGAGTGTTGCAGTGGTCATTGCTTCCGTTCCTGTTCCGAAGTGTCGTCATCGCCGTGCGCCTGGCCGGCCTCGCCGGCCTCGCCGGCCTCGCCGCGAGTCTCGGCTCCGGCTGAGCCGATGTCCGACGCGAGCGCCAGCAGGCGTTCTTCATTGATCTCCGCGCGGCTCAGTTCCGCCACCACCCGCCCCTGGGAGAAGATGAGCACCCGGTCGGCGAGCGTCACGGCCTCTTCGGGATCATTGGTCGACACCACGACGCCGACGGCCTGCTGAACGCAGATGCTCTCGATCGCCCGGTAGATATCCCGCCGCGCCCCGACATCGACCCCCTGCGTCGGTTCGTCGAGCAGGATCGCCGAGGGTCGTCGAGCGCCGCCGATGGCGCGCCCCACCACCGTCTTCTGCTGGTTGCCACCCGACAGCCGCCCGGTGGGCGTCGCGGCGACCTCTGCCAGGCCGACGGCCGAGCGAGCGGTCTGCCACTGGTTCCGCTCGCTCCGAGCGCTCCGAGCGAACCTGGAGAGCGGCCCGAAGCTCGACATGAGCACGTTGTCGAAGGTGCTGAGCTGGGGGAAGATGCCGTCACGACTCCGATCGGGACCGACGAAGAAGAGCCCCTGACGATGCGCGCGCTGCAACGACCCCGCGGGAAGCCGCGTTCCGCGGATCTCCACTTCGCCGTGCCGAGGGGCTGTTCCGGCGAGCGCCCGGAGAAAGTCGTTCCGCCCCGAACCGAGCATGCCGAACAGGACGAGGATCTCGCCTTCCCGGACTTCCAGGTCGATGGAGCCGAAGCCGTTCCCCTCGACCGACTTCGAGGCGAGAACCACCTCGCCCAGATCGCGCTCGGCGAGCCTGCCGGTCTTCGCGGCGCCGCGGGCGAGCAGGCGAACCAGATCATCATGCGTGAGTTCGCTGACGGATCCGTTGAACTGCACCGACCCGCCCTCGAGAACGGTGATCTCGTCCGCCAGCCGTGCGACCTCTGCCAGCAAATGGGTGACGTACACGATTCCGATCCCCCGGGACTTCAGCGAATCGATCAGACGCGCGAGAGCCGACGACTCCCGGTTCGACAGCGCTGCGGTGGGTTCGTCCAGGATCAGCACGCGCGCGTTTCTGCGGAGCGCCTTCGCGATCTCGACGAGCTGCCGCTGAGCGGTGGGAAGCGACGAGACGGGGTCTCTCGGCCGGCACGTGGCGCCCAACTCCGCGAGGATCTCGGCCGCACGCGATTCCTGCGCCCGATGGTCGACCCCGACCCCCTTCCGAAGCTCGGTTCCGAGGAAGATGTTGTCGCTGACGGAGAGGCTGTCGACCAGGGAGAGGTGCTGGTAGATCACGGCTATGCCCTGCTCGATCGCGGTCGCGGGCGACCACCGCTCGGGCACGGTCTCATCGAAGACGATCTCGCCCTCATCGGGCCGTTGCGCACCCGAGAGCAGCGAGATGAGCGTCGATTTGCCTGCTCCGTTGTGCCCGAGAAGCGCATGCACTCTTCCGGGCCACACGTCGAAGTCCACGTTCCGCAGTGCGTAGTGTGCAGCGTATCTCCGTGACAGGCCTCTGCCCGAGAGCAGAGGCCTGTCACGGTGTACGTCTGCAACAGCATCGGTGTGATTCGGTGACTGCTGTCGATTCATCGCGACGACTTCACTCGCTCATTCCGCCGGCAGATACCGGTCGATCTCGGGACTGCCCGCCCAGACGAGCTCGAAATCGGCCACATACCTGCCGTCTCCGGTCCCCTCGACCAGCTGCACGGGCATATCGATCAGCGCCTGCCCGGTCTTCGCCATGTCGAGCACCACCGTCGAACGCAGCACCGAGTCTTGAGCCCGAAGCGCCTGCAGCACCTGCGGCGAACCGTCGTTGCCGCCGACGTAGACACGGTCGGCCGCGGTGAAACCGGCCTCCTTGAACGCCTGCGCGAGCCCGACGGTGGTGTCGTCGTTCAGGCCCAGCGCGGCGACGAGGTGGGGGTTCTTGGCCAGCTCCGCACGCCCGGCCGCGAGTCCTTGCTCGGTGCTGACGGACGACTGCTCGACGATCGTGAAGTTCGGCGCGAGCTCGGCCATCCCCTCGCGCAGCCCCACCGTGCGGGTGCGGCCCAGGTCGCTCGTGTCATCGACGGTCAGCAGCACGGTGCCCTCGTCGATCCCCTGTTCCTCGGCCCATTTCACGAAGCCTTCGACCTGGGCCCTGGCCGTGGCCTCGCCCGCGAAATCGATGTATCCGTCTTCGCCCTCGATGTGGGCGCCGTAGTTCAGCCACTTGATGCCGTTCGCCTGCGCCTGCTGCATGATCGTCTTCACCGCGGCGGGCTCCATCGGGAACGTGATGATCGCTGCGACGTCCGAGTTCGCGAGCCCGGTCAGGTTCGTGATCTGCCGGTCGATGGCGGCGTTCGGGTTGTCGGTGGTGACGACGCTCCATCCGATCTCGGCCGCGTTCTCGTTCATCATGTCGACGAGGATCGCGTAGACCCCGAGAGAGGTGAAGGGGTAGTCGAACGCGATCTTCTGGGAGGTTCGACCCTCGGTCGAGCCCGCACCCGCCGACGAGCTCACGTCCGCCGAACTGGTGCAGGCGGAGACGACGAGCATCGCCGCGGCGGCGAGTCCGGTGAGGAGTAGGCGGGCGGACTTCCGCCCGCGACGGGTGGGATGGTGTGACATATGCGCCTCCGGTGATCGTGGTTACATGTCAAGGCGCATGCAGCAGAATCGGGCGGCATCGCTCTGACGTGTATGTATTCCACCAGCGCGCGACGTCCGCATCGATCGGTCGTGCGACCGATTTTCCGGTGGCCGTCATCGGTCGTTCGACCGGTCAGGGGCCTCCCGACCGATCAGCGATCGATCGGGAGGCGAAGGCCGTCAGCAGAGGCCGAGGCGCAGCGCGGTCACCACGATCTCCACGCGCGAATGCACATCCAGCTTGCGCATGAGGTTCTCGATGTGCGTGGCAACGGTGCGCGGGGTGATGTGCAGTTCATCGGCGATCTCGGCGTTCGAGGAGCCGTCGGTCATCAGGCGGATCACCTCGAGTTCGCGCTCGGTGATCATGAGCGCATCCAAGGTCAGCTTCTGCTCGAGAATCGGCCCCAGGAAGTCGCGGAGGATCAAGAACGCTTCGAGCTGCCGATCGCTCAGAAACTCCTGGCGCGTATTCGCATGGATCGAGCCGATCTCCGCCCCCGAGCCGCTGCGTATCGCGACCGATGAGCCGTTCCGATATCCGGCGGGCCTCAGCCACGAGTTCGCCTCGTAGCCGGTTCTGAAGATGTTCGTCCAGCTCTTCGGAAATGGGTCCTTCGCGAGCATCCTGTAATACGGATTGTCGACGACGAAATTCGTGCAGACGTGCGTCAGGCACTCATCCGGGTACCCCTCTCCGAACACCAGCTGATGCACCGGCTGTTTCGGAGAGATCATGGTGACCGCGATCGCCGAGAAGCTGGCGAGCGAGAGGAACGCGGCGGAGGCCCGGCTCACCTTCGCGTTGGGGTCGGATTCCCTCGCAAGCGTGACATAGTCAGAAAAAGTGACCATCTGAGGCTCCCTGCGCAATCTCCATCGATTGGGAATCGTGAGGCCTCATGCTACACCATCGGGCGACCGAGCCGACCGGCCCGACCCGCCTCTCGAATCGACGCTTCGCCGCCGAAGTCCGCAGTCCGCAGTCCGCCCGACGACGGCCTACCCCACGGAGAAGTCGCGCCGCGCGACCTCGTGCAGCGCCCCGGCGAAGACCTCGGCTCGCTGCGCGCCCGAGATCCGGTACTTCGC
>CALMSE010000067.1 GCA_937872275.1 uncultured Leucobacter sp.
GCGGCCAGGCTGGCGCGGGCGGATTCCACGCGTGCCTGGGCGGTCTGGCCGCCGGTCATGTACTGGTTGATCTGCGACTCGCTCAAGGCGCCGGAGGCTTTCAGGGATTGGGCCCGCTCGGCGTTGGCGCGCGCCTCGGCGGCGGCGGCCTCGGCCTCGGCCGGGGCCGGGTTCACGTCGGCGAGCGCCGTTCCGACCACGAGCTCCTCGACGCACGCCGCCTCGATGATGGAGTCCAGCATGCCGAGTCGTGCGAGGCCGCGATCCGCGACCACCATCACCCGGGAGACCCCGAGCTCCCCGAGCAGTCCCGCCGTGTCGGCGAGCGCGCCGAGCCGCGCGTGGATGCGCGTTCCGACGGAGAAGCCGGCGCTCACCGCAGCTCCACCGGAACCAGGTCGGGTGCGCCGATGCGGCTCACGGCGGACCAGAGCAGCCGGCCGCTGGCCGGGCAGAGGTACTCGCGCAGTTCGAGGTCCTCGTGCAGCGCGATGTACGGGCCGTGCTGCAGCGGGGGCACCACCCGGCGCACCGTGCCCTCGACCCAGTCGCCCGGACGCCCGAGCAGCGCGCCGGCGCGGGTGCGCACCTCGTCGCCGCTCTGGAAGATGTCCGGGGTGAGCCAGACCGCGCCGTCGGGCGCGACCACGTCGGCGACCTGCTCCGCCCCCGCCACGCGCTCCGAGCGCAGCCCGGCCCGCCGCGCCTCGGTGGCGGCCTCGTCGACCTCGGACCCCGCGAGGACCACGCCGTAGATGTCGTGCGCGGCCTCCGCGCTGACGTAGCCGTCGAGGACGTCGGCAGCCACCTTCCGCGGGTCGCGGTCGAGCGGATCGCCGAAGCCGCCTCCGCCCTGGAAGCTGTAGGCGATCACGTCGCCGCGGGCGATGCCGAAGAACCCGGGCTTGGCTCCGAAGTCCTCGGTCGCCCCGGGCCACGCCGCCAGGTCGTCGACCCCGGAGATCCGCCCCACGGGGCTCCGTCCGTCGGCGTGCAGCTTCGCGTTGCGGTTGCAGGAGCCCTCGAGCCCGCCGAAGAGGCCGAGGCTGTTGGGCACCTCGACCCCGTGGCCCACGATCATGCCGTGCAGGCCCTCGGTGTCGTGGGGCGTGAGCGCGAGTCCCACGGTCGCGCCCCCGCGCTGGCGGCCCGGGCCGCCGGTGTCGGCGATGATGCTGCGGTAGAGGAAGAGGATCGGGCCCGCCGCCTCGTGCGACTCGACGTTGGTGATCGCCGGCCGCGGCACGCAGAAGTCGCCCGAGCCGTTCAGACCGTCGTGGTCGTCGTACGCGCCGCCGCCGCCGGCGGTCGAGTCGAGCAGGAAGTTGCCGTAGGGCGTGCCGTCGCGGTTCAGCCCGTTGATCACGAAAGCGCTCATCGAGCCCTTGGTGACCGCGGTCGCGTCGGGCAGCGTCTCGGGCGAGGTCGCGGCCAGCCGCGAGAGCGCCTGGAGGGCCACGTTCGTCACGACCCAGGTGGCCGAGATCGTCGCCGCCGAGACCGGGGCGGGGAAGGTCGCGTTGCACACGATCCCCTCCGGCGCCTCGATCTCGATCACCTTCAGCAGGCCCTCGTTCCAGCGCAGCGTCGGTGCGAGCGTCGGCAGCAGCGCGGCGAAGACGCCGGCGAGCATGCCCGACCAGGTGCAGTTGATGAAGCCGGGGGCCTGCTCGCTCGAGCCCGTGAAGTCGAAGACCAGGCGGTCGCCCGTCTTGCGCACCTCGACCTTGAAGTCGTAGAGCTTGTTCGTGTGGCCGTCGTGCTCGATGAAGTCCTGACCGCGGTAGACGCCGTCGGGGAGCCCGCGCAGCCGATCCCGCAGCTGCTCCTCCGAGTGCTCGATCTCGAGCCGCATCACGCGCTGCACCTCCTCCAGCCCGTAGCGGTCGAACAGCTCGATGAGCCGGCGGCCGGCCACGTTGTTCGCCGCGATCATGGCCTTGAGGTCGAGGCCGACCGCGAGCGGCATCCGCGTCATGCCGAGCACCATGTCCCAGATGTCGCCGCGGATCTCGCCGCCCTCGACGATCCGCACCCCGCTCATGAGCACGGCCTCCTGCTGCACCATCGTCGCGCCGATGCCCCACGAGCCGAAGTTCAGGCCGCCCATGTCGATCTGGTGCGCGCAGCAGCCGACCCAGGCCACCCGCTCGCCGCCGGAGAAGACGGGGGCGACGATCGACACGTCCTGCTGGTGCAGCGCGCCCTTGTAGGGATTGTTCAGGATGAACATGTCGCCCTCGCGGATGCCGGGGTCGTCCGAGCAGTCGGCGACGATGTTGCGCACGACGCTCGCCATCGACCCCGAGTGGAAGAGCACCTGCGGGCCCATCGTGACGATCTCGCCGTCTGCGAGGTAGGTGCCGACGTTGAAGTCGGTGGCGTCGGTGACGACCGGCGATCCCGAGACCGCCTTCAGCGTGATCGCCTGCTCCTCGGTGATGGCGGTGAGCCGGTTGCGCACGACCTCGAAGGTGATCGGATCCATGGCCGGCGTCGCGGGGCTGTGCTCATGCGTGGTGGTGTTCATGATTGGTGACCTCCCTGTCACGCGGTGGGGGTGATGACGAGGTTGCCGATGGCGTCGAGGGCGACCTGCTGGCCGCTCGCCACGTACACGGTGGTGGTGGGGTGCTCGATGACGGCGGGACCGGCGATCGTCTCGGGGCCGAGCCGATCCCACTCGGCGACGACCGCGTCGAACCAGGCGCCCGCGACGACGTCGTAGACCTGGCGGCTGCTCGGCCGGTGGGACTCGCCGCTCGGCGCGATGGCGGCGAAGCTCGGCTTGGGGGTGCGGCCGATGCCCGAGACGCGGAATGCCGTGATCTCGAGCCCGGCCTCGCGGAAGCCCGCGCCGTGGCCGTAGGTGTCCTCGTAGATCTCCTCGAACAGCGCGACGAGCCTCGAGACAGCGGCCCGGTCCCCCAGCTCCTCCTGCACCGGCACGATGAGCTCGTGCGTCTGCATGCGGTACCGCATGTCGATCGAGCGGTCGATGACCACGTCCTCGGGCTTCACGCCGTCGCGCGCGAGCTGCTCCCGCGCGGCGGCCTCGAGCTCGGCGAACACCTCGCGCAGCGCGGCGGGGTCGAACTCGGAGGCGGGATCGGTGTTGCCCGGGGAGGACTTGAACGAGACCGAGCGCTCCGCGCTGTGCAGGATGTCGGCGGCGAGCGCACCGTAGGCCGAGTGCGCCATCGAGGTCGCGGGGACGAGGATCGTGCCCACCCCGAGGTCGGCCCCGAAGCCGGCGCAGTGCATGGGGCCCGCGCCGCCGTAGGCGTAGATCACGAAGTCGCGGGGGTCGTGGCCGTGGCCGACGGTGAGCTCGCGCAGCGTGTCGGCCATGCGGGCGTCGACGATCCGCTTGATGCCGGCCGCGGCCTCGATGACCGAGAGGCCCAGGGGCTCGGCGATCTGGGTGCGGATCGCCTCCTCGGCTCCCGCCTTGTCGAGGTTCATGCGCCCGCCGAGGAAGACCTCGGGGTCGATCACGCCGAGCACGACGTCGGCGTCGGTCACGGTGACCTGCGTGCCGCCGCGCCGGTAGCAGACCGGGCCCGGGAAGGCTCCGGCGCTCCGGGGACCGACGCGCAGCTCTCCCGCGACGACCTCGGCGATGGATCCGCCGCCTGCGCCGATCGCGGTGATGTTCACCATCGGCACCGCCACATGGTACTGGGCGACCTCGGTCACCTGGGAGACCACGGGCCGATCCGCCACGACGAGCCCCACGTCGAAGCTGGTGCCGCCCATGTCGGTGGTGATCACGTTCTCGTGTCCGAGCTCCTGGGCCAGGAAGTGCGAGCCGAGCACGCCGCCGGTCGGGCCGGAGGCGAGCAGCAGCACCGCGCGTTCGGCCGCGTCGTGCGCGCTCATCACGCCGCCGATGGAGTTCAGCACGCTGAAACGGCCCCTGAGCCCCGCCTCGCGCAGCGTCCGCTCGAGGCGCTCGAGGTAGCGCTCCACCGTCGGTCCGAGGTAGGAGTTGAGCACGGTGGTGGCCGTGCGCTCGTACTCGCCGAGGATCGGGTTCACCTCGTGCGAGAGGCTCACGTACGCCTCGGAACCGACCTCCTCGCGGATGATCTCGGCGATGCGGCGCTCGTGCGCCGGGTTGCGGAACGACCAGAGCAGGCTCACGGCGTAGGCCTCGGCGCCTCCGTCGCGCAGGCGCCGCACCTCGCGCCGCGCGGCCTCCTCGCCGAGCTCCAGCAGCACCTTCCCGGCCTGGTCGACCCGCTCCGGCACCTCGGCGATGAGGCGCCGCGGCACGAGGGGATCGGGATAGCTGCGCTGGCTGAAACGGCCGAGCAGCTCGTTCGGCATGCCCGCCGTGAACCCCATCAGCCGCTGCACGAGGATCGTGTCGCCGAAGCCCCGGGTCGTCAGCAGCCCGGTCGTGGTGCCGCGGCGCTCGATGAGCGCGTTCGTCGCCTGCGTGGTGCCGTGCCCGAAGCTGACCACCCGGCCGAGCATCTCGGAGAGGGTCTCGCCGCGCTCATCGGCGATCAGGGTCAGCGCCGCGAGCACCCCCTCCTCGAGCGCCTGGGGGGTCGTCGGAGCCTTGTCGGTGACGACCCGGCCGGCCCCGTCCATGACGACGACGTCGGTGAAGGTGCCGCCCGTGTCCACTCCGACGTAGAGCTCGTCGGCTGCGGTGCTATCGGTCATCTGAATCTCTCCTTCGAGGCCTCGCTGACAGCATGATGATGACTTCGACTCTTCCTTTGCAGAATTAGTTAGGCAATAATCTTCTGGCGTGAAGAAAAAACTGCTGCAACAGAAACCGCCCTACCCGATCGAGTCGGTCGACAACGCGCTCCGGCTGCTCCAGTTGCTCCGCGACGGCGGCAGCATCAGGCTCACCGACGCCGCGGAGGAGTTGCAGATCGCGCCGTCGACCGTGCACCGCCTGATGGCGATGCTCATCTACCGGGGCTTCGCGCTGCAGGACGACAGCCGCCGCTACGTCGCGGGCCCGGCGCTCGGCATGCGGGCCGTGGGCGCCCCCTGGCTGCACGCCCTGCGGCGGGAGGCGCAGGAGCCGATGGAGATCCTCTCCTCCCAGCTCGACGAGACCGTGAACCTCGTGATGCGCGTCGGCGTGAACATCCGCTTCCTCAGCACGGTCGAGGCGACGAGAACCCTGCGCATCGGGGATCGGAGCGGCACGGTGATGCCCGCGATCGGCGCCTCGAGCGGCAAGGCGATGCTGGCCTTCGAGCCCGAGGAGCGACTGGAGAACCTCTACCGTGGCCGCGCCGCGCAGCTCGCGGGGAACGCCCTCGACGAGGGGCAGTTCGCGCGCCTCGTGCGCGAACTCGACGGCGCGCGCACCCTCGGCTATGCGCTCAGCCGCGAGGAGACCGAGATGGGCGTCGGCGCCGTCGGGGTCGCGGTGCTCGGCCCGCAGGGCCGGCCGGTGGCGGGACTGTCGATCGCGACGCCCATCGGCCGCCTGGACTCGCTGCTGGAGCCCGGGCGGCTGGCGCTGCTGTACCACTGCCGCGATGAGATCGCCGCCGTCGTGGCCTCGCTCCAGCCCGACCTCCATTGATCCCGCCCGCCGCCGCGATCACGGCTCCCGGGTCGCCGCGTGGATCTCGCGCACCGACTGCAGCACCAGCGCGCTCAGGCGGCGCAGGTCGGCCCGGTCCAGATGCGCCACGATGCCGACGGCCGCGGGCGGCAACCCCGGCACCTCGGGCAGCGCCGCCGCGACCGAGACGTTGCCGAGCGTCATCTCCTCGCGGGTGCTCGCGTAGCCGCGGGTGCGCGTGAGCGCGAGCTCGGCCCGCAGCTCCTCCTCGTCGACGATCGTGTGCACGGTCTCGAGCTCTCGCGGCGCCGCGAGGTACCGGCTCAGCCACGCCTCGTCGCGGGCCGCGAGCAGCGCCCGCCCCACCCCCGTCGCGTGCAGGGGCCCCCGCCCGCCGGCGCGGCTCACGGTGGGGATCGACTGCCGGCCCGTCACCCGGCCCACGTAGAGCACGGACGCGCGCTCCGGCGCCTCGCCGTCGAGCACCGCGAGGTGCACGTTCTCGCCCGTGGCCTCGTAGAGCTGCACGAGATGAGGGATCGCACGCTCGCGCAGCCGGAGCGACATGGGCGAGAGCTCCCCGAGCTCCCAGAGGCGCGGACCCACCGCGTAGCGGTGATCGGGCACCCGCACGAGCAGGCCGTGCCGCAGCATCGTGCCGATCAGCCGGTGCAGCGTCGAGGGGGCGAGACCCGTGCGCTCGCCCAGCTCGGCGGCGCTCAGCGTGGGGTCGTCCTCGGTGAAGCACCCGAGCACGCCGAGGGCGCGGTCGAGCACGCCCCCGCTTCCGCCGGTCTCGCCTGCGCCCACGTCGTCCCCTCCGCCGCTTCACACCGAGGGTACCCGCTCCGGGGCCGGAATCGTCTCCGAGGCCGCAATCGGCCCCGAGCCGCGATGGGCGTCGAGGCGGAATCGGCGCCGGGGCCGCGATCAGCGCCGGGGCCGGCGATGGATCGACTTGAACGAGACGTACTGCTCGAGCCCCTCGATCCCGTATTCGACGCCCAGACCCGAATCGTGCCGCCCGCCGAAGGGGGCGGCGTGGTTCGAGGCGAAGAAGTTGATGCCCACCGACCCGCTGTCCACGCGCTCGGCCACCTCGAAGGCGCGCTCCTCGTCCGCCGAGAACACGATGCCGCCGAGGCCGAAGGGGGTGTCGTTGGCGATCCCGATCGCCTCCTCCACATCCGAGTAGGGCTGGATCGTGACGACCGGGCCGAAGATCTCCTCGCGAGCCACCCGCATCCCTGGCGTGACGTCGGCGAGCACGGCCGGCGCGATGAAGAACCCGGGACCGGGCAGCGGATGACCGCCGGTCGCGAAGCGCGCGCCCTCCGCTCGGGCCGACTCCAGGTGCTCGCGCACCGACTCGTACTGGGATCCGTTCGCCACCGGGCCGAACACGGTGGCGGGATCGAAGGGGTCGCCCTGCGGGGAGGCCGCCACCAGGCCCGCGATGCGATCCACGATCTCCTCGTAGCGCGAGCGCGGCGCGAGGATGCGCGTGGAGATGTAGCAGGTCTGCCCCGAGTTGCGCATGCAGGAGCGCAGGAAGACCGCGGCGAAGGCGTCGAGATCGACGTCGTCGAGCAGGATCGCGGCCGACTTGCCGCCGAGCTCGAGCGTGACCGGGCGCAGCAGCTCGCCGCAGGCGGCCGCGATCCTCCGCCCCACCTCCGTGGAGCCGGTGAAGGCCACCTTGTCGACGAGGGGATGGCGCACCATGGCGTCGCCGGTCGCGCCGTTGCCCGTGATCAGGTTGACGACCCCCGCGGGCACGCCCGCGGCGCGCGCCGCCTCGACGATGTGGCGGATCGACAGCGGCGTCGGCGACGCCGGTTTGATGACGACCGCGTTGCCTGCCAGCAGGGCCGGGGCGAGCTTGATGACGACGAGATTGATGGGGAAGTTCCAGGGCGCGATGAGCGCGCACACGCCCACCGGGTCGCGGCGCACCACGCTCTCGCCGCCGCCGTGCGGGAAGGCCCGCACGTCCTCCCGCTCGAGGTGCGGGGCGAGCGAGGCGAAGTAGCGCAGGATGCCCGCGGCGTTCGCGGCGGCGCCGCCCGTCTCCGCCACGGGAGAGCCGTTCTCGCGAGTGTTGGTGGCGGAGAGCTCAGCCGCCCGCGCCTCCACCTCGTCGGCGAAGCGCAGCAGCACCTCCGCTCGCTCACCGGGTGTCATCCGCGGCCACGGCCCCTCGTCGAAGGCGCGGCGCGCGGCGCGCATCGCGGCGTCGACGTCCTCGGGGGCGGCCAGCGGCACACTGCCCCAGACCTCCGCGGTCGCGGGATCGACCACCTCGATGCGCCCGGCCCCGACGGACGGCGCCCAGGCGCCGTCGATGAAGTGGTCGTCCGCGTGCCAGGGCTCGGCACGGAAGTCCGTGCCCGATCCGCTCACCGCAGCACCGCCGTCTTCAGCAGCGCCTCGGAGCGATCCAGATCGGCGTCCGCCATCGCCATCGCGGCCTCGCTGAGCAGTTCGGGAACGATCTCCCTGCGCAGCCGGTCGGAGTAGGCGGCGGGATCGAGGCCGAACCAGCTGGAGGCGAGCGCGATGCCCGCGTAGTCGAAGCGCCACAGCCGATCCGCGTCGCGCACGAGCGCGTCCTCGAGCGAGTGCGCCTCGGCCCGGGTGTCGTGCCCGTCGATGATCGCGCAGACCGCCTCGACGAACTCCTCGTCGTAGCCGAGCGGGGGCAGCACCTCGCGGGCGACCTCGCACCCCTGCTGCTCGTGCTGGAAGCGGATGTCGGACTTGCGCCAGCCCTCGGCGAAGCCCTCGGAGATGATGCGCGACTCGTCGACCCGGCCCCAGCCGGTGTCGTGCAGCAGGATCGTCACCCGCACCAGCTCGGCGTCGGCCTCCGGGTGGGCGGCGAGCAGCCGCTCGGCGAAGGCCAGCGAGATCGGCAGGTGGATGTCGTTCGAACGCGCCCGGGTCTCGGGCACCACGGAGGCCCAGATCGGGTCGAGGTCAGTGCCGGCGGCGGGCGTGGAGGAGATCGGCGAGGTGTCGATCGGGCCGTTCGCGGCGATGGGCGTCGGGGGCAGCGGGTGGGTCGGCATGCGTTCACTTCCCTGGTTCTTCGGCTGCGACGAGCAGCTGTTTCAGCGGCACCGACGGGTCGGCGACCGCCTCGGCGGACAGGTCGATCCCCTTCGTCAGCGCCTGGCGCACCGACATGAAGTCGAGGGGGACGTTGATGCAGTCGGCGG
>CALMSE010000068.1 GCA_937872275.1 uncultured Leucobacter sp.
CGAGCGTGACTTCGTTCAGTCGCCGTTGCGCCTGCTCGGCCGATAGGGTGCCACCCTTGAGCTCGTCGAGCGCCTGCGTCAACGCACGGACACGGGTCTCCGCATCCTTGGTGATGTCACGAGCAACCTCGAGAGCCTCGTTGAAGCGCGCATTCGACCGTGCACTATCGGTCATCGCCGCGGCCGCATCGCGGTCCGCCTGGATCTTCGCCCGAATCGCCTCCTGCGCCTCCTTCTGCGCGGCGATCTGCTCGTCGAGGATCGTCGTGAGCTCCTGCTGCCGGTTCTGCGCGTTCAGCGCGGACGCGCTCCAGGAGTTGAGGTTCTCATCTCCGAGATCAGCGGCATCAGCGTGAGCCTGCATCGCCTCCGTGACGCGCTGCAGGGCATCCTCGTTACCGAGGGCGGCCTGCTGGACGTCCTGGTAGGCGATCCCCATCTCTTCAGCGAGGACAGCGGCACGGGTGTCCGCGAGGTTCTTCTCGAGCTGCGCCTTCGTCGCATCAGTCAGGGCACCCGTGGTCTGGTTCAGCGTCTCCTTGAACGCGGCCACGCGGCTCTTGTGCTCTTGCACCTTCTGCTCAGCGGCCGCGTTTGCTGCTGCCCACGCGCCAACGATCGCGGTGACGACCGTCAGAGCAATGCCGATGGGATTCGACAGGAACGCGGTCTTCATCGCGGCGCCGAGGGACAGCACGCCGCCCTTGGCGACGTTCGCGGCAAACCCGAGGGCTCCGACTTGGGCCGCGGTCCCCGCGACGACCTCGCCTGCGCCACGCTCGGCGAGACCGCGGAGCCCGTCTGAGACGGCCTTCAGCCCGCCCTCGAGCGGAGAGGTTGCCCTGTGGAGCGCCAGGAACGCGGCGACGCCGAGCAGCACGGGCGCGGGAATCTGGGACACGAGGTCGACCAGGGGCCCGATGACGGACACGACGAGACGGATTCCGTCCGCAACCACAGGCAGCGCCGAGGACAGCACGCCGGAGGCGAGGGTTGCCATCTCTCCGAGCACGGGCAGTAGCGGCCGTCCCGCCTCGAGGAGTTCGCGGAGTGCCGAGCGGAGTTCGGGGGATGCTGCTACGAGGCCGACGAATGCGGCTACCACCGGATTGATGCTGATGTTGAGCATCCCGAACAGCTTGCCGAGCGGGCCGACGTTCGCGCCGAGTGCGAGCACGGCGCCGGCAAGCGCCGCGACCCCGGGAGCATGAGCGGCGAGCCGGTCGAGCCCGTCGTCGATACGGTCCGGGTTGAACCGGTCGATCGCGGACCTCGCCTTGTCGAGACTGACCGTGAGGTTGTCGAACAGCGGCATCCCACGCCAGGTGAGGATCTCCATCACCGGCTTCGCCTGCCGCTCGATCGCGCGCAGCACATCGGCGATCTGGTTCGCCCACGACACCGCCATACCGCCACCCTGGTGGGAGACGAATGGTTCAGCGAGGGCGGCACCGAGGTCACGGTTCGCGGCCTTCACACGGTCGACGGCGCCCGTCCACTGCTCCTTGACGAGATCGGTCGTGCCGCCGAAGGTCGCCTGCATGCCAGCGGCCAGAGCGTCGAGCGCGACCGTCGCGTCGAGGGTGCCGGCGGTGATCTCGTCGCGGATCTCGGCGGCGGTCTTCCCCATCTGGGAGCCGATGAGCTCCGCCGCATCGACACCACGGTTGCCGAACTCCCGCAGGTCCATCGCGGTGATCTTCGCCGACGACTGGATCTGCGACATGATCAGCGACAGCTCACCCACGCGGGCGGAGGAACCGCCCGTTGCGGCGACGGCGTTCTGGATCGCGTCGAGGTAGGGGATGACCTTCTGCGCTTCGACACCGAAGCCCAGCAGCTGCTGCTGGGCCTGGATGAACACGTCCTTGGCGAACGGCGACGTGCGGGCGAATGCGTCGAGCTTGTCCATCTGCTCGTTCGCCTGCGTCGCGCCGCCGAGCATCACGGAGAGGGCCGCGCGGCTGTTCTGCTGCAGCGAGTTGTAGGCGACACCCGTCTTGGTCAGGATGGTCAGATAGGCGGCAGCGGCCGCGGTGAGGGCGGTCGTTGCGCCGGCAGCGGTGCGGACGGCCTGTTCACCGGCACGGCCGAATGCGGAGCCCTTGTTCGCGGTCTCCGTGAAGGTCTGCCCGACCTGCTGCAGCTTCTGCTGGAACTGCTCCGCGCCGTCGAGCGTGAGCGCGGCGGAGAGCCGCCCAACCTCACCGGGAGTGCTCATGGATCTCTTCCTTTCGCCGGAACGTGCCACCGGTCAGAGAGCCTTCGAATCCGAAGACGCCGAGCAGGTGGTTGCGGAGCCACCACCAAGGGCGCGCCAGCAGCGCCTCCTCGTCGGTGGTATCGAGGCCGTAGAAGCGGGTGAGATCGGGGAGGACGGATTCGTCCCAGCGGTCGGCGATATGCCGCCACAGGGCGGCCGGTTCTATGCCGGGTTCGTCGCGCTGCTCGTCTCGGATGCGCTTGTACTCGAGGTACCAGTCGGGCCAGTCGTAGGAGCGGTAGAGGCCGTGCTCGTCGGGCTCGCCGACGCCCCACTGAGCCATGTCCTGAGCGCCTCGAACTGCTGCCCCAGCCCGCAGGATCGCATCACGCGACCGAGGGCTTTTGGGTAGGCCTCACCGGCCTCCGTGTTGAGGAGGTCGTGCACGGCGTCGATGGAGCCGCCCTGCACATTCCAGAGGATCGCCGCCTGCGAGACACGCTCCTGTTCGGACGCGCGCAGCGAGTGGTAGAGCTCCTCTCGCTCCTCCCACCCGTCGAGACCGGCGTCGTCGCCATCAGGGAGGCCGAGGGACAGGTGGGAGAGGCGGAGCGCGTTGACGTCGGCGTTCACGAGGTCGGTGCCGAACGAGACCGACACGAGCAGGCCGAGCAGTTCACGCCCGGTCTTGCCGGGGATCGGGGGGACGGTGAACATGGTCCCGTCGCCGAGGTCGATGTGGAGGTGACGGTTCTGCTCGAACGCGGTCATGGACATGATGGGGTCTCCGATGCTGTGTCGCTGTGCTGCTGTGAGAAGAAGGGGGGGCCGTGGGGGCCGCCACAGCAAACGGCCCCCACGGGGTCAGGGGGAGCGCTACGCTCCGCGCGTGTACGCGAACGCCGCCGAGGAGCCGGCCGGCGTGGTGACCACGATCGGGGCGGACCCGGCGGAACCGGCGGGCATCGTCACGTACAGGGAACTGCCCGCGAGAGTGAACGCCGCCGCGTCGCCGCCGATGGTCACGCCGGTCGCACCCTTGAAGCCGGTGCCGGTGACGCGCACGATGCCGTCCTCGGCCACGGCCGTCGGGGTTGCGGCGGTGACCTCGGGCGCTGCGGCCGGGGTCGTGGCCGGGTTCGTGATCGACTTCCGGTCGCCCTTCGCGGTGAGGGTGAACGACATGAACTCGTTGTCGGCGTTGCCGGTGTTCGCGCGCGTCCAGCCGACCTCCGCGGTGAACTCGTAGGCGAGGTTCGCGATCTGGTAGTGGTAGTAGCGGATCGCCACGACCGCCTCGCCCCGCCGCTCCGCGTCGAGGAGCGCGTTCGCAGCCTCGATGAGGATGTTCAGGCCGGGGATCACATCGCCCGCGTCGTCGGTGACGACCTTGACGTTGACCGCGAGATTGAAGCCCTCGCCGACGGTGTCCTGCGACTGCTGGCCCTTGTTCGCGTAGGTCGCGCCGTCGGTCTGCGTGGGGGTGGAGTTCGGCTGCAGAGCGGTGATGTCGGGCACCAGCTCGAAGTCGATCGGATCGCCCGGATCTGCCGGCAGGACGCCGACCTCCATGATCCACTCGTAGGAGCTCCGGTTCGTGCCCCGGGTGGGGGCGACGTCGTTGGCGTTCGCCATGATGTTCTCGCTTTCGCTGAGACCCCAGCGGGGTCGAAATGGGTTGGGGGTGCCGTGGTTAGTTCGCGTACCGGTTGCCCCGGAACGCGAAGTTCTGCGTCGACGCGAGGACGCCGGGGCGGTCTTCCTCGCCCCACGTCGTCGACGAGCGCTGGTAGACGCGGTCGAAGGTGTGCCCGCCGATGACGGTCACTCCCTGCACGGGGAAGAGGGCGCGCACCTGGTCGAGGAAGTCGCGCACCCAGAGCGGGTGCCGGTTCACATGCCGGTACCGGAACTGCACAGAGGTGTGCTCGATCGCGAGCATCCCCTGCTGGGGCAGGTACGGGGTGATCGTGATCGACTCCTGCGGCGTCGTCGACGGCATCGGCGGGGAGTAGTCGAAGTAGATGCCGCGCTCGCCGTCGATGTAGTCGGCGTCCTCGCGGTACACGCCGAGGCTGTTCGTCTCGAGCAGACGCGCGAGGCCGAGCATCAGCTGCGCGGTGTACCCCTCGGGGCTGTAGTCACTCATCTGATCGCCTCCCCGAGTCGCGCAGCGATCGCCGCGAGCAGTTCGTCCTGACGATTGATCAGCGGCCCTTCGAGGTACTTCGGACCACCACCGCGGGGGTGGTTCCAGCCGAGTTCCTCGTGTTGCCGCCAGGCGTAGACGGTGTCGAACGACACGTACGCGATCGGGCGGCCCGCGGTCGCCGGCGTCACTTGCCCGCTCTGCCGCAGGGGCCCGTCACGGATCGGCGCCGCCTCGACCGACCATGTGCGGAGGAGCTCCGCCGCATGGTTCAGCGCGGCAGGCACTTGTCCGATCAGGGCCGCCGAGATGCGGTCGCCGTGCCACTCGGCGCGAACGTTGAGCATGCTCACCGCAGCACCGCGACCAGCACATCCCCGAACCGGGGGTGCATGTACCGTTCGACGCGCTTCACGAACGCTTCGTGCTCGTCTGGAGTGCCGAGCCAGAGCGTCACGCGCGAATCCGGCGGCGGCACCTTCTCGAACGCTGAGCGGTCGCAGTAGACCACGCCCGACACGTCGGTCTCGCGCTCGTACTGGGTGCCCGAGAGCGCCATGCCGTCGATGATCAGAGCGCGCTTCACGGTGACCGCAGAGTGATAGCTGCGGCCAGCGCCCGAGACGCCCTTCACCGCTTCCACGGAGACGGAATCGACGTGTGGGAGGAGGCGTCGGGGGATCGGGCGGCTCATGTCTGCACCGGCCCCACGATCAGCCCTTCTGCGCGGAGGAACGCGACCGCTCGCGGCGCCCACACGGGCACCGACGATCCCGCACCAGGCGATCCGGCCGACTGCCGGCCGCCGAGGGAGAGCGGGCCGAGCGCCACGGGGCCGGAGGTCTCGCGGATCTCGACCTCGTCGCCGTAGGTGTTGACGTGGAGGGCCTGCGCGCATGTCGCGTTCTTGAGCGCCTCGACCACGTGCGGGGCGGTCGGCTTCCCCTCGGAGTCGACGTCGTAGATCGCGGTGAGGAGCATCTCGTCGACCTGGGCCGACGCTTCACGCAACTGCCGCTCCCCGACACCCTGGGGAGAGGTGCCGGGGGCGCAGTATGCGGTGAGGTCGGCCGGGGTCGCGTAGACCGGGGCCGCCATCGGTCACACCTCGCGGACGCTGCCCGCGCCGTCGCCCGACGCGGGAGGAGTGCTGTCCGGGTCCGGGGTATCCTCGTTCCCGGTCGGCGCGGCGGGCGGATCGTGCGGGGGCTCCTGGCCCTTGGCCTCATGCTCGGCGATGCGCTTCTCGAGATCGGACTTCGACCCGCTCAGGGGCAGTCCGAGTTCCTTCGCGCGTGCCTTGAGCTCGTCCTTCGACGGGCTGCCCTTGCCGGCGTTGTCGTTCCCGGTCGGCGCGGCGGCTTCCTCGACGGTGTAGCCCTGTCGGGTGAAGTAGGCGAGCGCCGACTCGCGGTCGGTCTCCGCCTCGCCGTTCGTGAACTGGACGCCGACGACGACGCCCGTGTAGCCCTGCACGGGGCTCTTGATCTTTGCCATGGGTATTTTTCCCTCTCTGGGAGTGTTTGAGCGTGCGAGAGGGGCGCACAGCGTGAACCGTGCGCCCCTCAGAGGGGGAGGACTAGGCGTCCTCGAGCTCCGCCACCCGCGAGAGCAGATCGTCGATGACGTCCTGCAGCTTCTCGACAGTGGTCGTGCTCTCTGCGGTCACCTCGACGGTGACCGCGGTCGCAGGGATGGCGTTCTGCCACTCCCCGGGAGGGGTCGTGTCGCCGGCCATGAGGCGCCCCTACTGCACCTTCACGTTGCGGAGCACCGCGGCGGCCTTGGTCGCCTTCAGCGCCACCGCGACCGGGCCGAGCTCGACCTCGCCCTTCTTCACCGCGCCGGCGGAGGAGAAGTCGGGCAGCCAGGTCTCGACCAGCTGCGAGCCGACCGTCGCGACGCCGTGAAAGCCGTCGAGCAGGTCGAGGCGGATCGCGTAGATGTCGGTCAGGCCGGTCACCGACGAACCGCCGACCGTGCGAGTCTCGATCGGGATGACCGCGTTGCTCGAGGCGGGCTTCTCGCCGGCGTCGACGAACATGACGTTGCCGTAGCGCTCGCGCTCCACGGGGCGGCCGTTGCGGTCGAGGAGGCCCTCGAAAGGGTCGCGGGTGTAGAGGCCGACACGGCGAGCGATCGCACGGATCTTCGACAGAGCCTTGCGGTTGCCGAGGATCAGCGAGGCCGGGCCGTTGAGGATGTCGAGCAGGTCGTCGAGGGTGTCGAGCGCCTGCTGCGGCACCGCGGCCGACGAATCCAGATTCGACCAGTCGGTGACCGTGGTCAGGCCGACCTCGGTCGAGGAGCCGGTGAGTGCCTTGTCGAGGCCGTCGAAGCCGTTCGCGTCCACCGCGGTGTCGCCGTTCACGACCTCGTCGTTGAACTTCGCCACGGTCGACTTGACCTTCTGCGCGAGGTTCAGCTCCACGGCCGAGCCGGCGCCGGTTCCGAGGTTGCGTGCGATCACGCGATCCACCTCGAAGCTGCCGCCCATCGGCGCCAGTTCGACGGAGACCTTGAGCGTGGTGACGTTCTGAGGGGTGTACTCGGTGTTGATCGCACGGGTCGACGCGGACGCCTGGGTGGCGAGTCGACGGTATCCGTACGTGAGGGTGCCGCCTGCCGGCGACGGGTTCACCGCGTCGTCGAACTGCAGGAGCTCCATCATCGGCGAGGCCTTGCGGAACTCGTCGATGACGAACGGGTCGTAGTCCATCTGGACGTTGTTCTTCGCCTCAGTGAGGGTAACGGGCATGATCGCCCCTTCCTGGGTAGATGCGAATCAGCCGGTCAGGCGTTCGCGTAGTGGTTGTTGATCGCCGCGCCGAGGGACTTCGGGGCTGCCGGATCGCCGCCGCCCCCCGTCGGTGCGGACTGCTGCCGGGCGGGCGGCTTCGGGCCGGGCGCCTGTGCAGCGAATCGGGGGTTCGCGTCCACGAACTCCTGGATCTTGGCGGCGAGGGCCTTCTCGTCCGCCACATCGACGCCGTCCAGCGTCTGGGTGAAGGCCTGCGAGTCGAGCAGGGCGTCCACGTCGGCGATGTCCTTCGCCGCGGTGGTGATCTTGGTGACGCGCTCCCGGTCGGCCTTCTCGGCTTCGTACTCGGCGATTCGGGCCTCCGCCGCCTCGCGCGCCGCACGCTCGGTCGCGGACTCCGCGGCCAAGGCCTCAGCACGCTCGCGGTGGCTCTTCGCCTCGTCCCGGAGCCCCTTCACGTAGTCGGGGTGGTACCAGTCCTGCGCGGGCCGCTCGGGGGCGGTGATGACCTGGGGGATGGGACTCGGCGCCGGCTGGGGTACGGGCGGAGAGGGTGCGGGCGGGTTCTCCCCGCCGGCCCCTCCGTCGCCGTTCTCGGCGCAGCGGATCCCGCGCAGCCAGAGCGGTGCACGCCCGATCGTCCAACCGGGCGCGACCTCACGGCCGCGGATCTGTCGAGTGCTGTTCATGGTGCTGTGCCTCCTGCACATCGGGCACACCCGTCCGGGCGTGCGGGCATGAAAAAAGCCCCACACTCCGTGCAGGGCTGGTACTCTGTGAGAGAACCCAGCAGGCAGTGCTCAGATCGCACAGCCCAGCTGGGTTCCTTCGTTTCATCGGGCGAGGTAGGTGAGCTTCCCGTCCGCGCCGATGACGATCACGTGGGTGATCTTCTTCTCGGCGGCCAGGCGGCGACGAACCTGCGAGATCGCGTCGGCGCCGTCGAGAGCCGACCGCCGCAGATCAATCACCATGCGGCTGCTCTGCTGTCGGGCGCGCGCGAACTGGTGGTTGATCGTGTTCTTGCCGCCTCCGAGCGGGCTCTTGAACTCCCAGATCTCGCCGTCCATGACCGCGTCGGGGTTCTTCACCCCGTGCGCTGTCGAGAGCGGCTTGAACTCGATGCGGTGACCGTGCTGTGCGAGGGTCGCCGCGGTGTTGAGCTCGTGCGGATCGACAACGAGACCGCGAGGGATTGAGACGGAGCCCCGCGGCGGCGGAGTCGGCTTCGTGCGCCCCTGCGGGTTCGATGTGCCCCCATCGGCGAACGGCAGCTGCTCGCGGAACGAACGTCTCGTGATCCCGGTGTCGCGCACGTGGGCACGGACCCGCGCCTGCGCCTCTCCGATCTCGTCCGGGTCACCCCCACGCTTCGCGTCCCGCACCTCCCGCTCGAGCTCGCGCAACTTGTCACGAGCGTTCTCGTGCTCCGGGTCGTGCGTCGTGACGCCGCGACGGTCGAGCCCGGGCAAAGCAGCGACGAGCACGCACCGGCAGTTCGGGTGCCCCCATCCGGCCGCGCGTGCCTGCTCGAGGGTGCCGTCGACATGGATCACGGTCGGCACAGCGGTGATCGCGTGCGGCACGACGACGTCGCCCAGGCTCCCGCGCTCCGTGAGTACCTTGTCGGCCCATGCCGCGCAGTTCGCGCAGGCGTCGGACCCGATGACGATGCTGAACGTCTCAATGCCGTGCGCATGCATCGACGCAACGGACTGGTCGCGCCACGCGCGCGCCGCCGCGGTACGGGTCGCCATCTCCGCATAGGAGCCGATGCGCCACCGGCGGCCAGCCCTGTCGATGAACCCCGTGATGCCGTCAGCGAGGTAGCGGTCGACCTGCCGGCGCTGCAACTGCTGCCACGTTGACCGGCCGGCGAGCATGTCGCCCACCGTGGTGGCCGTCATCGCCTGGTAGGCGTCCACGGGGGCGCGGAGGATGCGGGCGTTCAGTGCTCGCAGAGAATCGCGGAGCTCGGTTTCGGCCGCGGCGACGGCCCACAGCCCACCAGCGGTCACAGTGGAGGCGCCGAGTGCAGGGATCGCGAGCAGCTGCCGGGCGACCTCTGTCGCCGCCTCGCCCGCAGTGATCCGGGCGACTATCGCCGCGAGCTCGTCGGCCGGGACCGACTGCAGAAGGTGCTCGGCCTGCCTGCGCAGGTCGCGCACCGCGGCGAGGCGATCAGCGAGACCCGGAGGCGAGACGATTGCCTGCTCGAGGTGCCGTCTCAGATTCGCTTCGAGAGCTTCCTCGATGCGGCGGTACCGTTCCGCGATGGCGTGCCCGAGGTCGTCGATGAAATCGGCCGGCGACATGCCTTCCCAGAGGGCCACGGGAGTTAGTCCTGCAGCGGCGGCGCGGGCTCGTACGTCGGCTCACTGCTCGCGTAGGTCCTGGTCGCGATCATCGACTCCTCCGCCTCGGCGACCTGCCCGCGCACGAGCCGCGACGCGGTATCGAATAGATCACCGGTCAGGCTGGCCGACATCGTGGTCGACCGGATCACGAGACCGCTCGTGCCGTCCGGGCGCACATACAGCGCCGCGGTGACGAACCCCTGCACCTCCACGTCATCGCCCTGCTCGGCGCGCGCGTCATCGGTGATCGCTTCCGCCAGTGCCTGGGCGTCGACCTCGAACGGTTCAGCCTTCGTCGTCTCGGTCATCGTCGTCTCCTTGCTGTGATTCGACCTGCCCGACCACGCGGCCGAGGGTCGCCGGGTCGGGCATCTCCTGCCCACGCTCCTGCTGGATGCGAGTCACCTCCTCGGTGACCTGCGTCGCCGTCCAGTCCGGGTTTGCGCGCGTGACCTTCATGAGCAGCGAGATCGCACCAGCTGCCTCGAGCAGCGCGACCGTCTCGGCGAGCTCCTTCGGCGGCTCCTGCGACATCTCGGGGAACTCCACGATGGGGAGCTCATCGAGTCGCTTCAGGCCGCCGCCGTACTGCACCGAATGCACCTCGAGCACGAGGCGGGCGAGCTCGCCGAGCGTCTGCCGGTCGTGAAGGTTCTTCTTCGACCTGGTGCGCTCCGACGCAGCGTTGCGATCCTCAACCTCGGTCGCGGTGATCTGGCCGCCGTCCTGCCCGCCACCGTCACCCCACGCCGAGGGGCTGTAGCCCGCCTTACGCAGGATCTCGCGGTATCCGGCGTTCAGGGTGCGCTCGTGCTGCTCGACGCGGATCTCGTGCTGCTGGTGGTGGATCGGGAGCTTGCCGTCGACGAGGTCGCCGGGCATCTCGATCTTCGTGACGTACTCGGCGAGCTCGTCGAACGAGGCGCCGCGCCCTCGCCCCATCGACGTCAGGTAGGCGGAAGGGACGAACGTGCGACCGGCGCCGAGACGGAGGTCACGCATCCACGACGACCAGGTGCGATCGAGGTCATCGAACAGGCCGTGCAGCTGCGCGAAGTCCGACCTTCCGGCGTAGCGGAGCGTCGGATGCTTGCGCCACTCCACGGTGGGCGCGTTGAGCCCGTAGACGGCGTCGAGGCGCTGCAGGCCGGTGACGACCCGCGAGTCGGGATCGACGAGTCCCGCGTAGGGTTCGCCGATCGGATGCGCCTTAAGGTCGACCCGTGTGCCGAGGTTGTCCTCGCCGCCCTCGAACAGGGCGTGCTCGACGTAGCCGACACCGCCGTCGACCGCGTGATGCGAGAGGAGGCGGTAGTAGACGCGGTCTTCCTGCTGCTCGGACCAGAGCGTGACCGCGGCGAGGCGGCCGTTGCGGAACTCGGGGATCGCGACGTCGGGCCCGAACGCCTCCCACCACACCTCACCAGGGGCGAGGTCGGTATCCCACATGGGGATGCTGATCGCGGCGCCGAGCGCGGCCTTCATCTCGCCGTAGATGTTCAGCTGCGCGAGCGAACGGTCGGCGTCCATGAGCTTGCGCAGCAGCACGGCGTCAGCGTTGGTGGAGTCGGCCTCTTCGCCGGGGATGAGGAACCGGGGCGACTGAGCGAACTGCAGATCCGAGGACAGCGTCGCGAGGTTCGCGGCGGCCGGGAGGTGCGTCTTGATCGGCTGCGGAGCGCCCGGGGTGAAGTTGCGGCCCTTCGCTCCCCAGAAGAACGACGCACCGCGCTCCTTGATGCCCGCGACGATGTCGGACACGAGACCGCCGTTGCGATGGGGCTTGATGAGGTTGTTCTTGCCGGCCGCCCCGCCGCCGTAGACCGACTCGAGGCGTCGGCGCGACCCGGTCCACCAGGCGTCGTTCTCGGCGTAGGCGATGTACGCGGCGAGCCACTGGGGCGGGGGCCACGCGCTGTTCTCGGTCGGCATCGCCATGGCAGCGGCCCCTCTCTCTGAGTTCAGGCGGCGAGGGCGTACCCGAGCACGGGCGCCCACGTCCCGCGGGTCGAGCGCACCGCGTAGCGCAGCGCGTCCATGAAGTGGTCGTTCTCCTTGAGCACCTCGTCGACGCCTTCCTCGGCGGCCTTCGGATCCCAGGAGTATTCGGTGATCTCCGCGAGCACTCCGGCGCACGTTTCGGCAGCGAAGATGATGCGGCCCTCAGCGAGGAGGTTGGACACGTCGGCGATGCCGCGCAGCACACGGTTGTCGGCCTTCCACGTGATCTGATCGTCGGCCAGCAACTGGGCGCGCAATGACGCGGCAGAAGGGTCGAGGAACCAGAACTCGGGTTCGACGAACGCGCCAGGGTGGTGCTTCGGCTTCTCGGCGTCGTCGGCAACCCAGTCGCGGAGGCGGCGGGAGAGCTCGACGTCGGGGAGTGTGATGCCGTGGTGGTCGGCGGCGTTGTATCCCCACGAGCCGAGGACAACGAGGCGCGGCCGGCGCTCCTTGGTGAGGGCGAGCAGAACGCCCGCGGTCGTGTTGGTCGTGCCGTAGTCGATTCCGACGGCGAGGCATCGCTCGAGCGGGGGGAGCTCCGCCCAGGGGACGATGTGCTTGTCCTCGTTGAACTCCCGATAGACGACGCCCGCGGCGGCCACCCACTTGCCGAGGATGAACCGGTCGTAGAAGACGCCTGTGAAGGCGCGCTTCTGCAGGGCGACGTACTCGGGAGGGAGCGATGGGTTGTCGTCCATCGTGAAGGCGAAGTGCTGGGTGTCGGTCTCGGCGCCGCGGAGGATCCACTTGGTGCGGAGCCAGTGGTTGCGGCCGCCCGGGTTCGTCGTGGCGAGGAGCTTCGCGCCCGGCACACGGAGGCGGGTGATGAGCATGTTCCAGAAGGCCTCGGGCAGGAGCGTCGCCTCGTCGACGTATGCCAGCGACACGGTCATGCCGCGGATCTTCGTCTCCGCGTTCGAGTCGCCGGCGCCGTAGAGGTGGATGGTGCGGCCGAGGATCCTGGCGGTCTTCGCTCCGGGGGTGTACTTGACCTGCAGTGCGAGGCGGCCGAAGATCTGCTCGGACATGAGTAGCTGCATGACGTTCGTGTTGAGCGTGGTCAGCGTGCGGCCGATCATGATGATCTGCCCGTGCTTCGGCGCCCGCCTGACGGCGAGGAGGAACGCCCAGAGCGACACGAACGTCTTGCCCGCCGACACGGCGCCCGAGAGGATCGTGTGCTTCCTGCGCCCCCATGTGGCGAGGAATCGGAGCTGCTTGGGGGAGAAGACCCCGCCGAGCGGTGTCGCGCTCACAGGGCCCCCTCTCGTGTGTGGTGAGGGCCGCCGCCCCGCCTGTGCCGTGCGGCTTGAGGCGGGGCGGTCGGTGGATCAGTCGCTCGTCTGGTCTCCATCGAGCAGCCCCCGCGCAGCGGCACCTATCGCCGCCTCGAGCGCGTCGAGCGTGCTGGTCGCGTTCTCCACCCCGGTATCGCGGTCCAGGAGCTTTGTCGCCTTGTCCACCGCGGTGCCGGCTACCACGTTCGCGTTCCGCCGGTCGGTCATGTCGACCTTGCGGGTCGTCTTCACGACCTGGCCGGCTTGCGTGATCATCGTCTGCTCGACCTCGCCGCGCTCGATCTCATCGAGAGCGCCCTCGGCCATATCCATCATCCGCTCGACAAGACGAGCACGACGAGCAGCCAGATCGATCGTCTTCGCCGCCGTCGCCTGCGCCGTCGCCGAGCGGTCGAAGCTCAGCCCGAGCGCCTTCGCATGCGACGACACCGTCGACGGGGAGCAGCCGATCTCGCGTGCGATCGCGTTGCGGCTGAGGTTCTGAGCGTGGAGGTCACGCACGCGGGCGCGCGTTTCCGCGACGTCCGGTCGGGGCGCCTTCTGTGCCATCGCGGGTGTCCTCCCGGTGGGTGCCCTGTCCTGGGCGTGTGGTGTGTTCCGTGGTGCGCGCGGGGAGGGGGCTCTGAACCCGCGCGCACCGTTTCGGAAGGAATGAGAAAGGCCCCGATGCGATTTCTCGCGTCTGGGGCCACTTGCTCATTTATGACTCTAGGGGGGTTCACCATAGGTCGAGCAAATCATCGGCGTACTTCGGCGTGTCGGGCTTGTTTCTGCGGTTCTTCTTGTCGCGTTCGATGCTGGTCCGGAGTTGCTTCAGGAGGGTGTGGTGTTCGACGATTCGGCGGCCGTGCGGGTCGAAGGTCATGGGCATGCCGCCGCGCCGCCACCGTTTGATGGTGATGACGGCGCGATTCACTCGCACTGCGGCCTGGCGGTACGTGTAGAAGCGGCGGTTCTCGATCATCCGGGTTTCTTCTCCCAGGTTTGTCCGCAGGTGTCGCACTTGGCGCCGGCGAGGCCGTCAACACCCCAGATGGGAAGGACAGTGCGCTCGCCGCAAGTGGTGCAGGGGCGGGGTCGGTAGGCCTTGAACTTGGGTTCGGCGCGCGGGTAGCGGCCGCGCATCTTCCTGATGGTGGTGATGAGTTCGTCGTAGTAGCCGCCCTCACGGGTGAGTTCTCCGTGGTGGCCGATCTGGTGGGTGCCGGCTTCGAGCCACTGGATGATCTCGGCGGCGAGCGAGAACGCCTCTGAGGGGGTGCAGGACGGCAATCCGAGGGGTTCGCCTTCCGTTTCGTACATTCGGGCGCGGAGCGGGCGGGGGGAGGCGCCTCCGATGGTCTCGG
>CALMSE010000069.1 GCA_937872275.1 uncultured Leucobacter sp.
GCAGGGGGGGGCGGCAGGCTCAGCCCGTCCCCTCGGGCCTCAGCCGCTGACGGGGTCGGCTGCGCGGAGCTCTCGGGGCGATGCGCCGAAGCGGATCCGCACGAGCTCGGAGAAGTGGGATGCCGAGCCGAAGCACCATCGCTGGGCGATGTCGGCGATCGGAACGTGGGAGAGGGCGGGATCGGCGAGATCTCGCGCGGCCCGCTCCAGCCGGCGCTCGCGGATGAGCTGCGCGACGCCCGTGCCCGAGCCGGTGAACGCCTGCTGCAGGCTGCGGGTCGAGACGAAGAGCGCCTCCGCCACCGCGCGCGGGCCGAGGCCGGGGTCGTCGAGGCGCTCCTCGATGCACTCCGCGGCTCGACGGAACAGCTCGTCGCGCGGGTCGGGGCGCCCGCCGTCGTCGAGCGAGGCGATGGTCGCGCGCAGCCCGCCGACGATCAGGTCGATCACGTGCCGGCGGCGCGCCTCCGGCACGGTGTGCAGGGCGCCCTCGTAGGCGATGATCGAATGCGCGACCGTCGCGAGGAGCGGGTCGGAGGCGTCGAGCCTCGTGCCCGTGAGCCGGTCGAGTGCGCGCACGGGTGCGCCGAGCATCGGCGCCGGGATCGCGATGCCGACGCGCTCTCCCGCGGTCGGGAAGACCAGCTCGTAGGGCGCATCCGAGCGGTAGAGCGAGACCTGCCCCGAACCGATCTCGGCCCGTCTGCCCGCCTGCTCGATCGTGCCGCGCCCCGAGACCTGCACGCAGAAGACGAAGCGCGGCGGATCCTGCCCTGCCGCGCCGAGGCTGTTCGCGCGCACCTCCCCGTTCGTCGCCCGGCCGATGTGCAGCTCCCGCTGCTGCGCCCAGCGGAACTTGCCGAAGAACCCCGTCGCGGAGGAGACGAAGCGGATCGGGGCGATCTTGGTCGAGATGGCCTGCTCGAAGCAGGCGCTGTCACGGGTGCGCAGCTCTCCGACGATCGCTCGCGCCGCAGCAGCCATCACCCACCTCCTCGCCGGTGAAGGCCAGCATAGCCCTCACCGCCCGCGAGCGCACCGGATCCGGGGGGCGATACGCTTGTCGATGACGATCCGCCCGTTCCCACACCAAGGAGCCACCGTGTCCCAGCCGCTCGCCCCCGGCAGTCTCGCAGGCCGCCGCGCACTCGTCACCGGATCCTCGCGCGGCATCGGCGCCGACACCGTGCGATACTTCGCCGAGGCCGGTGCCGACGTCGTGGTGAACTTCCGCAACAAGGCTCCCCGAGCAGAGAAGCTCGCAGTCGAGCTGCGCGGGCTCGGCGTGCGCGCCCTGGTGCAGGGAGCGGACCTCACCGACCCCGCCTCGCTCGCCGAGATGATGGCGGCCGTGCGGGAGGAGTTCGGGGGCCTCGACATTCTCGTGCTCAACGCCTCGGGGGGCATGGAGAGCGGTATGGGCGAGGACTACGCCCTCAAGCTCAACCGGGACGCGCAGCTGAACGTGCTCGACGCCGCGCTCCCGCTCATGGGCGAGGGATCCCGCGTCGTGTTCGTGACGAGCCACCAGGCGCACTTCATCCGCACCACCCCGACCATGCCCGAGTACGAGCCCGTCGCGCGCTCGAAGCGGGCCGGCGAGGACGCGCTGCGCGAGCGGATCCCCGAGCTCTCCGCGCGCGGCATCGGCTTCGTCGTCGTCTCGGGGGACATGATCGAGGGCACCGTCACCGCGACCCTGCTCAACCGGCTGAACCCCGGAGCCCTCGAGGAGCGCCGCGAGCAGGCCGGCCGCCTCTACAATGTGGGGGAGTTCGCGGCGGAGGTCGCCCTCGCCGCCGCGGAGCCCGTGCCGAACGACCACACGCGCCTGATCGGCGACACCTCGAGCTTCGCCGCGGAGTGACGGGCGCCCTCCGGAGCCGAGATTTCGGCCCCGGAAAATGTTTGTTTCGGGTGTGTTTCGACGGGGGTTCGGGTGAACTCCGCGGTGATATTCTCGTAACCCTCCAGTAATCCGCCGCCGGGCCGCCGACGTCCCGCCCGATCGAGAGGACGTCGATGACGCACCCGACCCCCCGCACCGAGCAGACCCCGCAGCGCAGCGCACGCACGGCCCCCGTCGCGACCGGTCTCTACGACCCGGCCGACGAGAAGGACGCCTGCGGTCTCGCCGCCGTGGTCTCGCTCACGGGACGGGCGAGTCACGAGATCGTCGAGCTCGCCCTCGAGGCGCTGGAGAACCTCGAGCACCGCGGTGCCGTCGGCTCCGACGCCGGCACCGGCGACGGCGCGGGCATCCTCTTCGAGCTGCCGGACCGCTTCCTGCGGGAGGTGCTGCTGGAGCGCACCCCCGAACTGCGACTCCCAGAGGCCGGCCGCTACGCGACCGGCCTCTGCTTTTTGCCGACGGGCTCGGCCGAGCGCCGCGCGGTGAAGTACCGCATCGGCGCGATCGCGGCCGAGGAGGGGCTCGAGGTGCTCGTCTGGCGCGAGGTCGAGGTGCGGCCCGACGTGCTGGGCGACTCCGCCCGCGAGGCGGCGCCCGTGATCGAGCAGATCTTCCTCGCTGCGAAGGGCCCCGCAGCCGGAGCCTCGCCGAAGATCCATGACGGGCACGGCGCCCCGGCATCGCAGACCGACCACGCGCGCTGGCTCGAGGTGCGGGCCTTCCGCACCCGCAAGCGCATCGAGCGCGAGACGGGCGTCTACCTTCCCTCGCTGAGCGCGCGCACCATGGTCGTCAAGGGCATGGTCACGACGCTGCAGCTGCCCGCCTTCTACCCGGAGCTCTCCGATCCGCGCCTCGAGGCGCGCTTCGCGATCGTGCACTCCCGCTACAGCACCAACACCTTCCCCTCGTGGCACCTCGCGCAGCCGCTGCGCATGGTCGCGCACAACGGCGAGATCAACACGGTGCGCGGCAACCGCAACTGGATGCGGGCGCGCCAGGGCCAGCTCTCGAGCGAGACCATCGGCGACATGCGGCACCTGCTGCCGATCTGCACGGAGGGAGGAAGCGACTCCGCGAGCTTCGACGAGGTGCTCGAACTGCTCGTCGTATCCGGCCGCAGCCTGCCGCACGCCCTCGCGATGATGGTGCCCGAGGCGTGGGAGAGCGAGACCGGGCTCGAGCCCGAACTGCGCGATTTCCTCGAGTACCACTCCCTGGTGATGGAGCCCTGGGACGGCCCGGCCGCGATGATCGCGAGCGACGGACACGAGCTCGTCGCCCTGCTCGATCGCAACGGCCTGCGGCCCGGGCGCTACCAGGTGGTCCGCGACGCCCAGCTCGGCGGCGACATTCTGGTGATCGCGAGCGAGACGGGCGTGCTCGACTTCGCCCCCGAGCGGGTCGTGCGCCGCGGTCGGCTGCAGCCGGGGCGCCTGCTCGCGGTCGACCTGGAGAGCGGGGCGATCCGCGAGGACGAGGAGGTGAAGCGCGAGCTCGCGCACGCCGCCCCCTGGGGCGAATGGCTGGAGGCGGGGCGGATCCGCCTCTCCGATCTGCCGGAGCGCGAGCACCTCGTGCACCCGCCGGCCTCGATCGTGCGTCGCCAGCGCACCTTCGGCTACACCGAGGAGGAGCTGCGCGTGCTCATCGGCCCGATGGCCCGCGAGGGCGCCGAGCCGCTCGCCGCCATGGGCACCGATACGCCGATCGCCGTGCTCTCGAGCCGCCCGCGGCTCATCTTCGACTACTTCGTGCAGCAGTTCGCGCAGGTGACCAATCCGCCGCTCGACGCGCTGCGCGAGGAGCTCGTGACGAGCCTGCGTACCTCGATCGGCCCGCAGGAGAACCTGCTCGAGCAGTCGGGCGACCACGCGCGACAGGTGATCCTCGACTTCCCGGTCATCGACAACGACGATCTCGCGCGGATCCAGCACTTCGCCGAGGATCCCGAGCTCGAGCGCACCGTCACCATCCGCGGTCTCTACCCGGTCGACTACCACGCGAAGGGCCTCGCCGACCGCCTCGACGCCATGTGCCGGGAGGCGAGCGCCGCGGTGGCAGCGGGAGCGGAGTTCCTGATCCTCTCCGACCGCGACTCCGACAAGGATCTGGCCCCGGTGCCCTCGCTGCTCGCCGTCTCGGCGGTGCACCATCACCTGATCCGCGAGGGCACCCGCATGCGGGTCGCACTCATCGCCGAGGCGGGCGACGTGCGCGAAGTGCACCATGTCGCGGCGCTCATCGGCTACGGCGCCGCCGCGGTGAACCCCTACCTCGCGATGGAGACCGTCGAGGGCCTCGTGCGCTCGGGCGAACTCGAGGGGGTCGGCTCGTACGAGGCCGTGCACCACCTCATCAAGGCGCTCGGCAAGGGCCTGCTCAAGGTGATGAGCAAGATGGGCATCTC
>CALMSE010000070.1 GCA_937872275.1 uncultured Leucobacter sp.
CCCGTCGAGCCCTAGACTGGATCGGTGACCAGCCTGAGCGATCTGCCCCTCCGCGCCAACCTCGTCGGCAAAGCCCCCTACGGGGCCCCGCAGGACCCGGTGCCGGTCAGCCTCAACGTCAACGAGAACACGCATCCGCTGCCCGAGGAGGTCGTCGCCGATATCGCCGCCTCACTGGCCGAAGCCGTGCGCGGCGTGAACCGCTATCCCGATCGAGACTTCCAGGAGCTTCGCGAGGCGCTCGCCCGCTACCTGGGGCGCGATCTCGGAGACCGCCGCGGCGACGGGCGAAGCCTCGACGCGAGCCGGCTCTGGGCGGCCAACGGCTCCAACGAGGTGCTGCAGCAGATCCTCCAGGCCTTCGGCGGCCCCGGGCGCACGCTGCTGAGCTTCACCCCCACCTACTCCATGTACCCGCTGCTCGCCGATGGTACGGACACCGCGTGGGTGCCGGTGCCGCGCCCCGAGGGCTACGCGCTCACCCCGGAGTTCGTCGCCGCCGAACTCGCCCGGCACGCGCCCGACATCGCCATCCTGTGCGGCCCGAACAACCCGACGGGCACCGCGCTCGACCTCGACACGGTGGCCGCCGCCTACGACGCCTTCGACGGCATCCTCGTCGTCGACGAGGCCTACCACGAGTTCGACGCGGAGCACGAGAGCGCCGTCGTGCTGCTCGAGGGACGCCCACGGCTGCTCGTCTCCCGAACCATGAGCAAGGCCTTCGCCTTCGCCGGCGTGCGTCTCGGCTATCTCGCCGCCGACCCCGCCGTCGTCGACGCGCTGCGCCTCGTGCGGCTGCCCTACCACCTCTCCGCGCTGACGCAGGCCGCCGCAATCGCCGCCCTCCGCCACGCCGACGCGATGCTCGCGACCGTCGCCGACATCCGCGCGCAACGGGACCGCCTCGCGACGGCCCTCGCCGAGATGGGCTACCTCGTGCATCCCTCGGGCGCCAATTTCCTGCTCGTCGGCGGCTTCGCCGACCCCACCGCCACCTTCGAGGCGCTGCGCGCCCGGGGCATCCTGATCCGCGACCTCGGCATCCCTGGCCACCTGCGACTGACCGCCGGCACCGAGGCCGAGACCACCGCGCTCATCGACGCCCTGCGGGTACTCGGCCCGGGCGGCGTTCCCGCCGCTCCGCGGTAGGCTGGAAGCCATGAGCAACACCCGCACCTCCTCGCTCGAACGCCGCACCAGCGAGTCGCAGATCAACCTGCGCGTCGATCTCGACGGCACGGGCGAGGCCGACGTCGAGACCGGCGTGCCCTTCTTCGACCACATGCTCACGGCGTTCGCGCGCCACTCGCTCACCGATCTCACGGTGCGCGCCCAGGGCGACGTGCACATCGACGTGCACCACACCGTCGAGGACACGGGCATCCTGCTGGGCCAGGCGCTGCTCGAAGCGCTCGGCGACAAGCGCGGCATCAGCCGCTACGGCGATGCCCTCGTGCCGCTCGACGAGGCGCTCGCGCAGGCCGTGGTCGACATCTCGGGGCGCCCCTACCTCGTGCACGGCGGCGAGCCCGCCGGCTTCGAGTACCACCTCATCGGCGGGCACTTCACGGGCAGCATGGTGCGCCACTTCTTCGAGGCCCTCACACTCAACGCGCGCCTCACGGTGCACCTGCGCCTCATCGAGGGGCGCGACCCGCACCACATCGCCGAGGCGGAGTTCAAGGCGTTCGCGCGCGCCTTCCGGCAGGCGAAGGCGCTCGACCCGCTGGTGACCGGGGTGCCGAGCACCAAGGGCGCGCTGTGACGCGGAAGACCGTGGCGGTGCTCGACTACGGCTCGGGCAACGTGCACTCCGCGGTGAAGGCGCTCGAGCGCGCCGGCGCCGAGGCCGTGCTCACCCGCGACCCCAAAGCGGTGATGGCCGCCGACGGACTGCTGGTGCCGGGCGTCGGCGCCTTCGACGCGGTGATGCGGCAGCTGCGCGACGTGCGCGGGGACGAACTGATCGATCGCAGGCTCGCGGGCGGCAGGCCGGTGCTCGGCATCTGCGTGGGTGAGCAGGTGATGTTCGCGCGCGGCGTCGAGCACGGCATCGAGAGCGAGGGACTCGGCCAGTGGCCCGGCACCGTGCGCGAGCTGCGGGCCGAGCGGCTCCCGCACATGGGCTGGGACACCGTCGAGGCGGCCGAAGGATCGGTGCTCTTCGCCGGTATCGAGCACGAGCGCTTCTACTTCGTGCACAGCTACGCCGCCACCGAATGGACCCTCGAAGGCAGGATCCGATCAGGCGGAAACGCGGAGCGTCTACGCTCGGATCCTGGTGGCGCTGCAGCGCCAGTCGGCGCGACGACGCCGAGGGTGACCTGGGCCGAGCACGGCGAGCGCTTCATCGCCGCCGTCGAGAACGGGCCGCTCAGCGCGACCCAGTTCCACCCCGAGAAGTCGGGAGAGGCGGGCATCCGGCTGCTGCGCAACTGGATCGACAGTCTGTAGAGAGAGAACGAGATGACCGAACTGAACCACCTTCCGAAGCTCGAGCTGCTGCCGGCCGTCGACGTCGCCGACGGCCGGGCGGTGCGCCTCACCCAGGGCGAGGCCGGCACCGAGACCAGCTACGGCAGCCCCGTCGACGCCGCGCTGGACTGGATCGAGCAGGGGGCGGAGTGGATCCACCTCGTGGATCTCGACGCCGCCTTCGGACGGGGCAGCAACGCCGCGCTGCTGCGCAAGGTCGTGAAGCAGTCCAAGCGGGTGAAGATCGAGCTCTCGGGCGGCATCCGCGACGATGCCAGCCTCGAGGCGGCCCTCGAACTCGGCGTGAAGCGCGTCAACCTCGGCACCGCCGCGCTCGAGAACCCGGAGTGGACCCGCGCGGTCATCGCCCGCTACGGCGAGCAGATCGCCGTCGGCCTCGACGTGCGCGGCGAGACGCTCGCGGCCCGCGGCTGGACCAAGGACGGCGGCAATCTCTGGGAGGTGCTCGAGCGGCTCGAGACGGCGGGATGCCCGCGCTACGTCGTGACCGACGTCACCAAGGACGGCACGCTGCGCGGCCCGAACGTCGAGCTGCTGCGGCAGGTCTGCGAGCGCACCTCGAGGCCCGTCGTGGCCTCGGGCGGCGTCTCGAGCCTCGACGACATCGCTGCGCTGCGCGAACTCGTGCCGCACGGCGTCGAAGGCGCGATCGTCGGCAAGGCGCTCTACGCCGGCGCCTTCACCCTGCCCGCCGCCCTCGACGTGGCAGGCAGATAGCCGTGCGCGGCTGAGACTGCGATGGCGATCGAGCGCCTGCCCGCCACCGGCGACGCGCCCCGCGCCACCGGTGTGCCGGAGAGCCTGGTCGCGGGCGGCGAGGCAGACTCGGCGGGCTTTCCGTGGGAGGGCCGCACCTTCGACCATCACGGCACGGCCTTCGCCGCCGACGACGGAGCGTCGCCCGCGATGTTGACGGAAGCGGTCGCCTCGGTGCGCGCGGCGGCCGGGCGCACCGAGGAATGGGGGAGCGGGCAGCCGGGGGCGGATCCGCTCGCCCTCGCGAACGCGATCTCCGATGCGGTCGTCGCGCTCTCGGGGTGCCGTCTGCTCGTCCCGCTGCTCGCGGAGGCCGGCGACGTCGGCCTGACGCCGGAGGGGCGCACGGTCGAGAAGACGCAGGAGCTGTCGATCGTGACCGTGGCCGCCCCCGACGGGCGGCGCGTGATGCCGGTGTTCTCCTCCGTCGAGACCATGCGGCGCTGGAATCGGGAGGCCCGGCCGATCCCCGTACCGGGCCCGCAGGCCGCGATCGCCGCCGCGCAGGAGGGCACCGACCTCATCATCGTCGATCCCGGCACGCCCGAGCGGGAGTTCGGGGTGCGCCGCACGCAGCTCGAGGCGATGGCGCTCGGGCGCAGGGTGCCGCCCGCATGGGCGGATCCCGAGGTGCTCCTGGCGTTCCGCGCATCGCTCGCGGACGAGCCGCGCGCGATCGGGGTGCGGCTCGCGCCGGCCGATCCCGAGGCCCGCCTGCTGGCGCCCGAGACCGAGGTGATCCTCTCCCTGCGGCCCGGCCTCGATCGCGAGGAGCTGCGGAGCCTGCTCGAGCCGCTGCAGGGGCGCTGGGCCGCGAGCGAGGTCATCGCTGACCGGGTCGACTCGCTGCGCGTCGTGATCCGCTGAGGGCCGAGGCGGCGCCCGCCGAACCTCGCCGAGCACCCCGGGGCCGGCTCTTCTCACTGCGGCGGCAGGCTCGGGTTCAGGCGCCTGCGGACGGGCCCCGCTCCTGCGGCCCCGCGCCGAGTTCCTGCGGCCCCGCGCCGAGCTCCTCGAGCACCGCGGCGACGGTCGCCCGCCGGCCCAGGATCCGGAAATGACCGCCGGTGCGGAGGCGGATGTTGCGCGCTCCCGGCAGCTCGCTCCCCTCGGGGATGTGGGGGTCGAAGACGCCCGCTATCGAGGTGATGCGCGCGTGGGCCGAGATATCGGCGATCAGCGTCCGGAGCTCGGGGTCGTCCGCAGAGAAGGCGCGCAGCGAGGGCACGCGGGTGCGGCGCGCGTACCGCGAGCCGGAGAAGGGCGCGCAGATCGCGATCATCCGCTCGACCCGCCCCTGCCCCGCCTCTCCCGACATGAGCGCCTTCCCGATCAGCCCGCCCTTGCTGTGCGCCAGGACGGTCACCCGTTCCAACCCCTGGTCCTCGAGGTAGTCGCGCACCGTGTCGGCGGCCGCTGCGACGGGCAGGAGATTCAGCCCCAGCGCGTCGATCACGTGGACCGGATGCCCGCGGTCGTGCACCGCATCGATCAGGGGGCGCATGAACCGCCAGTGCTCGTACACTCCGGGCAGGACGACCACCGGGCGGAGGCTTCCCGAGCGGTAGCCGGGGGCCCTCGCGCGGGAGAACAGGCTCCTCAGCTGCCACCACCCGGCGTAGGCGTAGTCGAGGACCCACCATCCCGCACAGCGAAGCAGCCACACCACACTCGTACGATACATCGCGAGATCCCCGTGAGTCAGGGAGTCCCTGCGAGCCGGGGCTCTTGCGAGCCGGGAGCCCCGGTGGGCCGGGAGTCCCCGAGGCGCTCGCGGATCCGATCGCCGTCGCGGCGTCGTCGCGACGACGGGCGCCGGGCTCGCCACGGGCGCCGCGAATCGGCTCAGAACAGCGCCAGCAGCAGCACGTAGACGCCGGTGCCGGCGAAGATGCTGAGCAGTGCCCGGCGCCCGGCGAGCAGGTGGACGAGCACCGTGGTCGCCGCTCCGACGGCGACGATCCACAACTGCCCGGGCCGCGCGACGATCTCGCCCGCGAGCATCACGACGGCGAGGATCAGCAGCAGGCCGGCGGGCATCCAGCGCCCGATCGCCTGTACGAACCTCGATTTGCGCAGCGGCTTCAGAATCGCGAAGGGGAGTGCGCGCAGCAGCACGGTGATGACGCCGCCGATCGCGACCGCGGCGATCATGTACCCGACATCAGGCATCGGGATCCGCCCCCGTCCCGTGCTCCTCGACGGGCTCCGGCCCCTGCCGCCCCCGCGACCACAGATAGCGCACCACGAGCAGGGCGGTGAAGATCACGAGCGCGGCGAGCACCTGGGCATCGGGGAACGCGAGCATCGCCGCCGCGACCGAGAGGCCGGCCAGCACGACGGAGGGGACCTCCCGCCTCGAACGGGCTGCGTCGAGCGCCATGACGATGAAGAGCGACACGAGGGCGAACTCGAAGCCCTCGATGGGCTCGGGCAGCATCGAGGCGAGCGCGACTCCGACGAGGCCGCCGCCGACCCAGTAGGCCTGCATGAACAGCTGCCCGGTGAGCATGCGGGCCGACGACAGCTTCTCGGGCGGCATCAGCACATAGGTGGCGTAGGCCTCGTCGATCATCGCGTACACCGAGTAGGCCCGCCCCAGGCCGGGCCTGACCGCCTGCAGGGGGAAGGAGAGCGGGTAGAACACGTGGCGGAAGTTCACCGCGAAGACCGTCACGGCGATCGTGGCGAGCGGGGTCGCCGCGGCGATCAGGCTGACCATCAGCAACTCGACCGAGCCTGCGAAGATGCCGATCGAGAGCGCGGGGGCGAGCCACCAGGGGAGCCCGGCCTGGATCACGAGCACGCCGAGCGCGATGCCCAGCGGGAAGATGCCGAGGCCGACCCCGAGGGAATCGACGATGCCCTGGCGGATCCGCACGGAGCGGCTTCCCGGGTCGTCGCGCTGCTGGGGGGCGGGTGAGGGCATTCCTCAATCGTGCCCGATTCGGCGCGCAATATGGGTGCAGAATATGGCCTGTTCGTCGGAGATCTGGCAATATCGTGTTCATGGATGCGCTGGATCGAGCAATTATCGATGAGCTCGTGCGGGACGGGCGGATCAGCAACGTCGCGCTCGCCGCGCGCGTCGGGCTGACGCCGGGCCCGTGCCTGCGCCGGGTGCAGCGGCTGGAGAGCGAAGGCGTCATCCGCGGCTACCGGGCGATCGTGGATCCGGGCGCGATCCATCGCGGCTTCGAGGTGCTGCTGCACATCGATCTCAACACGCAGGAGGCCGGAGTCGTCGCGGCCTTCGAGCGAGCCGTGTCCGCGCTCGACGAGGTGACCGAGTTCAAGCGGCTGTTCGGCACGCCCGACTACTTCGTCCGGGTGGCGGTCGCGGATCTCGAGAGCTACGAGGCATTCCTGACGGGAAGGATCATGCCGCTCCCCGGACTGGGCAAGGCGAGCTCGCACTTCGCCATGAAGAACATCCTCCCGGGCTCGCCGTAGCGCGCTCCGGGTGCGGGTGAACGGTCAGATCACCGAGCCCGTGTACTTCTCGCCGGGCCCCTTCCCGGGGGCGTCGGGGATGTGCGAGGCCTCGCGGAAGGCGAGCTGCACGGAGCGCAGCCCGTCGCGCAGCCCGCGGGCGTGCGAGTCGCTGATCTCGGGCGCGCCCGCGGTGATGAGTCCGGCGAGCGCGTTGATGAGCTTGCGCGCCTCGTCGAGGTCGGTCTGGCTCTCCGGATCGTCGGCGAGGCCGCATTTCACCGCGGCCGCGCTGAGCAGGTGCACGGCGGCCGTCGTGATGACCTCGACGGCGGGCACGTCGGCGATGTCGCGCGCCGCCTGGGCCGCTGCGGGATCGGGGGTGTTCTCCGCGGAGATGTTCGGGGTGTTGTGCACGGGCACCAGTCTATCCGCGATCGGTCGGGACGGCTCGAGGAGCGGAGCGATCCCTCCCGATTGGCAGAGCGGGGGCGATCTGCTAAGATTTACAAGGTTCACGGCATTCTGCCGAGAACTCGCAAGTGGAGATACTCCCACCCGCCGCCGATGAACAGGCTACCGGGTTGTTGGCGCCCCGCCGCGTATGCGGCAGCAGTCGAAGGGCGTGAGACGGCGCATGCGCGCTCGCCTCCTCCGCTCGCGAAGATCCAACGGATCACCGGAACGAGATCAGAGGAGCCTGCGATCAGCGATCCCCGTACGAATGACAGAATCCGCGTCCCCGAGGTGCGACTGG
>CALMSE010000071.1 GCA_937872275.1 uncultured Leucobacter sp.
GGCGTCGGCGGCGATCGCGACCGCGCCGGTGCGCTCGGCGACCTCCTGCAGCGGCTCCAGCCGCCGACCGACGATCACGGCCGTCGCGCCCTCGGAGACGTAGCGCTCCGCGACCGCCGCGCCGATGCCCGTTCCGCCGCCGGTGATCATCACGACGCGCCCCTGGAGTCCCTGCTGAGTTGCCATATCGCGGTACCTTTCTGCTTCGTTGCTGTGCCTGACATTCTCCCGGCTGCACCGGTCCGCCGCCAGGGTCCTGCGCGATCGGTCACTCATTTCTCAGCGGTCTTCGCCCCTGGTCAACCCCCGCCCGCGGGCGAGGCGCGACAATCGTTGCAGGGCTCGCGCCCCGCGGCCTCCCCCGTCCCGACCCGGGTGTGATACTGGGATGACGCGGGCGAGCCCACCGATCCCCGCCCCGCACGAACGGAGTCGACGATGTCCCACCCCACCCCCGATCTCCTCCTCACCGGCGGCCGCGTGTACACGGTCGATCCCGACCGCCCCTGGGCCGAGGCGATCGCGGTCTCGGGCGGCCGCATCGTCGCGGTCGGCTCCGATGCCGAGCTCGCCGGGCTCGCCGGCCCCGGCACCGAGGTGCGCGACCTCGACGGCGCCTTCGTCATGCCCGGGCTCGTCGACGTGCACAACCACCACTACTTCTCGGGCAAGGAGGAGCTGTTCGAGCTCGCCGTGCCCATCGGCGCGGATCTCGACGGCATCATCGAGGCGGTGCGGGAGTATGCGGCGGGCCTCCCGGAGGGCGCCTGGGTGACCGGCGCCCCCTGGGCCAGCGATCGCCTGAACGACGTGAACACCGCCGAGGCGCTCGCCCGGCTCGACGAGGCCGCGGGCGGGCGCCCCGTGGTGCTCACCGACGACTCGCACCACAACCGCTGGGCGAACACCGCCGCCATGCGGCTCGGCGGCGTCGAGGCCGGGCAGGAGGGCGTCGCGCTCGACGGGGCGGGCCGTCCCACCGGCGTGCTCTTCGAGGCGGCGGGCATCCCCGTGGCGCGCGCGCAGGAGGCCGCCGGCGGGCTCACCGCCGAGCAGGTGCGCCGGGCCTGCGCCCGCGGGGTGGAGATCCTGAACTCCTTCGGCGTCACCGCGTTCCAGGACGCGGGGGTCTCGACCCAGATCCTCGAGGCGCTGCGGGCGCTCGACACGGCGGGCGGGCTGAACGCGTGGACCGTCTCGTCGATGCTCATCAACGACGACATCTTCGGCTTCGAGACCATCGGCGAGGATCTCGTCTTCGGCGGCGAGCAGTACCGCACCCGGCACCACCGGCCCGACTTCGTGAAGATCTTCCTCGACGGCGTGCCGCCCACCCGCACCGGCGCGTTCCTCGAGCCCTACCTGCCCGACGACCTCCATGGCGCGCACTTCTGCGGCGAGACGCTGCTGAGCCCGGACGAGCTGCTCGGCTGGCTGCGCCGCATGGCCGAGGCCGGCATCTCGGCGAAGATCCACTGCACCGGCGACGCCTCGGTGCACGCCGTGCTGAACGCCGTCGAGGCGCTGCGGGCCGAGGGCTTCACCGAGACCCGCTACCAGGTCGCCCACGGCCAGTTCGTGCATCCCGACGACATCCCGCGCTTCGCAGAGCTCGGCGTCTCAGCCGACATCTCGCCCTTCATCTGGGTGCCGGGACCGATCGTCGATGCGATCCGCGAGGTGCTGCCGGCGGATCGCGCCGAGCGGATCCAGCCCAATCGCGCGCTGCTCGACGCCGGAGCCGTCGTCGCCGGCGGATCGGACTGGCCGGTCTCCCCCTCCCCCGACGCGTGGGAGGGCATCCACGGGCTCGTCACCCGCGAGGATCCGAGCGGCAAGTATCCGGGCACCCTGTGGCCGGAGCAGGCGATCACGCTCGAAGAGGCGATCGCCGCGTTCACGATCGGCGGCGCGGAGGCCATGGGGCTCGCGGACGAGACCGGATCGCTCGAGGCCGGCAAGTCGGCCGACTTCGTGCTGCTCGACCGCGACCCCTTCGCCCATCCCGAGAACGAGCTCGCGCGCACGCGGGTCCTGGAGACCTGGTTCGCCGGGCGCCGCGTCTACCAGCGCGACTGAACTCCCGCGGAACCGTTCCCTCACCCGGGAACGGGTGGTCGCGAATGGGATCGGGGACGGGCGGGTCAGCCGCCCGACCGCAGCGCGGCCTCCGCGCGGCGGCCGAGCGCCAGCAGCTCGACGTCCGTGCCGGGCGCGCTCTCCAGCAGCAGCCCGGTCATCGAGTGCCCGAGCAGCGGTCCGAGCGGCAGCGACAGGCTCGGCGCGCCGATGAGCGTCGCGAAGCCGACGAAGTGGGTCGTGCGCCCGAACAGCGCGCCCCGCTCGGCGACGCCCATCGCGAGCACGTCGGCGACGGGCCGGGGCAGGATCGGGGTCGTCGGCCGCAGCGTGGCGACGATCCCGCGCTCGCCCAGCAGGCGCAGATAGGCCGCGCGCAAGCGCGCCGTCTCGTTCATCAGCCGGTGCCACGTCCCGGTCCAGACTCCGCCCGCGGTGGCCTCGATGCTCTCCTCGATCATGTGCGCGGTGTGCGGATCGACGAGTTGCTCCACCACCCGCTCGAGCGAGGGCAGCCGTTCCGAGGAGGCGAGGTAGCTCCGCAGCGACGGGGCGAGCTCCTGCGCGCCCAGCTCCGGATCGAAGCCGCGCGCGACGCGGTTCAGCGCTTCCAGCGGCGCCTCGACCAGCTCGCAGTCGTTCGCGGCGGCGATGGCCTCGAGCGCCGCGTGGAACGCCGCGGCGACCGGCTCGTCGCACAGCTCCAGGTCTGCGGGATCGTAGCCGATCCGTGCGACCGGAGCGGCCGCGACGGCGGTGTCGGCGGTGCGTGCGAGCGCCCGGTCGAGTTCGATCAGGCCGTCGAGGCTCGCCGTCATCGGCCCGATCGTGTCGCGCGAGAAGGCGATGCTGGTGCCGCCCTCCTCGTCGTAGCGGCCGGTGCTCGGCCGGTAGCCCCAGATGTCGGTGAAGGCGGCGGGGATGCGGGTCGATCCCCCCGTGTCGCTGCCCAGCGAGTATTCGCAGACGCCCGCCGAGACGATCGCGCCGGATCCGGCGCTCGACCCGCCCGTGACGCGGAGCGGATCGACCGGGTTCGCGACGGGGCCGATCGCCGTGTGGGAGCCGGTGACGCCGAGCGCGAGCTCGTGCATGTTCGTCTTCCCGATCACGACCATGCCCCGCCGTCGCAGCCGCGCGAGCGCCGGGGCGTCGGCCTCGGGCTCGAAGTCCGCGAGCGCGGGCGTCGCCGCCGTGTTGCGGAGCCCCGCCGCGTGGATGTTGTCCTTCACCGCGAGCGCGCGTCCGCGGAGCGGGGAGTCCGCCTCCGCCCCCTCCCGGGGGAGGGCGGCGTCGAGCTCGCGCTCGACGACCGCCTCCTCCGAGACCTGGGTGAAGCCGTTCAGCTGCTCTCCGCGGGCCGCCGCGAGCGAGCGCAGCGTCCGGTCGCGGACCGCGTCGATCCGTTCCGTCGTCATCGGCCTCGGCCTCCCGGCGCTCAGGCCCGCTCGCCGGCGAGGATGAACTTCGCCGCGAGCTCGCCGATGAGCACCGCCGGGGCATTCGTGTTGCCGGTGGTCACCCGGGGCATGATCGAGGCGTCGGCGACGCGCAGGCCGTCGACGCCGTGCACGTTCAGGCGCGGGGACACCACCGCGAGCTCGTCGACGCCCATCTTGCAGGTGCCGACCTGGTGGTGGTAGGTCGCGAGCGTCTCGCGCACGTAGTCCACGAGATCCTCGCCGTCGCCCACCTCGGGGCCGGGGTAGATCTCGGTCGCGCCCCAGCCGCCGTCCTCGGGGCTCGCGGCGAGCGCGGGCTGCCGTCCGATGCTCCGGCACTGGCGCACCGAGGCCACGAGCGAGGCGACGTCGTCCTCGTGCGTGAGCGCCTGGGGGTCGAGCAGCAGCGGATCCGTCGGCGCGGGGCCCGACAGCCTGATCGTTCCGCGCGACTGCGGGGCGACGAGTCCCCCCAGCAGCGAGAAGCCGTTGTCGCCCTTCGGCTCGAGGAAGTCGCCGTACATCGGCACGGAGAAGTTGATGGGCTGGGTGTCGGGGCGATCCAGATCCTCCCGGCTCTTCCAGAACAGGTGCGACTGCGTCACGGAGACGCCCTCGCGGGGCGGATCGATCGGCTTCGCCGTGTCGAAGATGACGGGGGCGAGGTAGTGGTCGTGCAGGTTCTTGCCGACGCCCGGCAGGTCGTGGACGGGCTCGATGCCGACCTCGCGCAACTCGTCGGCCGGGCCGATGCCCGAGCGCAGCAGCACGCGCGGCGAGTCGATGGCGCCGGCGGCGAGGATCACCTCGTCTGCCCTCAGCTCGTGCAGCCGGCCGTCCTGCTCGTAGCGGACTCCGACGACGCGGGGCCGGTCGCCTGCGGCGTCGTCGAAGATCAGCTCGTGGACGTGGCAGCCGACCTCGACGCGCACGCGATCCCGCACGGGCTTGAGGTACGCCATATAGGTGTTCAGCCGCTTGCCGTCGCGGATCGTGATCTGCTGCTGCGAGATGCCCTCGATCTCGGCGCCGTTGTAGTCGGGGTTGTGCGTCAGTCCCTCCTGCACCCCGGCCTCGATGATCGACTGCTGGATCGGCGAGAGCTCGTAGTCGTCGGTGACGTCGAGGAGGCCATCGGTGCCGTGCCAGGCGGGGTCGCCCTTGCCGCGGTAGTTCTCGATCGCCTTGAAGACGGGCAGCACCTCGTCCCACGACCAGCCGTCGTTGCCGAGCGAGGCCCAGTGATCGTAGTCCGCGGGCACGCAGCGCACCCAGATCATGGCGTTGAGGGAGTGGGATCCGCCGAGCACCTTGCCGCGGGGCCAGTGCAGGCGGTGGCCGTTCGCGCCCGGCTGCGGGGTCGTGTAGTAGTCCCAGTCGTCGGGGCTGTGCCAGAGCCGGCCCATGCCGCTCAGGTCGTGGATGTCGGGGTTCGTGTCCTCCCCACCCGCCTCGAGCACGGTCACGTCGACTCCGGCGTCGGCGAGCCTGCGGGCGATCACGGCGCCCGCGGAGCCCGCGCCCACGACGATGGCGCTCCGGGGTGCCTCGGACGATTCCAGCTGTGCTGACATGTCATCTCCTCTCGCGCGCGGAGGCCCGCGCTGCTGCGTCCAGCTTCCCATCCCGGCGCCCGGCCGTCGAGACCGCGGCGGCCACTCGGTCACGCACGGTCAACCCGATTGCCGCGGAGGTCAATCCGCGGGCCCCGGGCGCACCGGGCTCGCCGGCCTCGGTGGACGAGGGGAGCCGGCGTCCGCCTCATTTGCCGCGGACTTGCCAATCGGATAGTATCCTGAGAGGAGGCAGGTCTCCTCCGCAGGCCCACCGACAGCGACGTCCCGGCTCACTCCGAGGTGAATGGAATGCAGAGCACGCAGAGCACCCGTTCCACAGCGATGCGCATCGACGATCTCGACGTGTATCAGCGCACCATCGACGACTCCTTCGTGCCCCTGCGTCTCACCCCCGCGAAGACCGACGGGTTCAGCGCCACGCTCACGGCGGCCGGGGCCGACGGCGTGGTCTTCACGGAGGTCGCCTCTTCGGCCCAGCTCGTCGAGCGCACCGAGGAGGGCATCGAGCGGGGCGGGGACGGCTACTACAAGGTCAGTCTGATCCTCGCCGGCTCCAGCATCCTGATCCAGGACGGCCGCGAGGTCGTCATGCGCCCGGGCGACATCTCCTTCTACGACACCTCGCGGCCGTACTCCCTGCTCTTCGACGAGCGCTTCCGCAACCTCATCATGATGTTCCCGAAGGATCGCCTGGAGTTGCCGCCGCAGCTCACCGATTCGCTGACCGCCGTCTCCCTCGGCGAGCACCACCCCATCGCGGGGGCGGTGGCCTCGTTCATCGCCGAGGCCTCGCCGCAGCTGGAGGGGCTCTCCGACCTCGCCCGCACCAAGCTCGCGCACTCGAGCCTGGAGCTGCTGAGCACGATGTTCTCCGCCGTGCTCGACGTCGAGGGCGCGGCACGGAGCCCGCGCGAGGCGCTGCTCCACAAGATCTACGCCTACATCGGTGCGAATCTCGCCTCGCCGACGCTCTCCCCCGGCAGCATCGCCGCGACGCACTACATCTCCACCCGGCACCTCCACGCGCTCTTCCACGAGGCTGGCACGACCGTGTCGGCCTGGATCAAGGAGCGCCGCCTCGAGCGCTGCCGCATGGATCTCATCGATCCCGCCCTCTCCCATCGGGGCATCGCCGCGATCGCCACCGGCTGGGGTTTCGTCGACGCGGCCCACTTCAGCCGCATCTTCCGCGCGGCGTACGGCGTCTCCCCGAGCGAGCTGCGCCAGGGGTAGGCGGCGATGAGGGATGGCGACGGCCCGATCACCCCGGGGCGCGCACCTCTTGTCCCGGCGCGCACGACCCCCTCGAACGCTCTTCGGATCCCACGCACCCCGCGGGATACTGGGGAGGTATCCGATCATCGACGAAGTGAGGAAACCGATGGCTCATACACCTGACACCACGCACACCCACGGAAAGCGGGTGAGCACGCCTCTCGAGGCCCGGCACCCGCTCGATCCGCTGACCGCGGCCGAGATCGCCACGGTGCGCGACGTGCTCGTGAACGCCGGCCTGCTGAAGAACCGCGTGCGCATGACGCTGCTGCTGCCGGTCGACCCGCCGAAGGCGACGCTGAAGCGCTGGAAGCCGGGCAAGCCCTTCGAACGCCGCGCGTTCGCGACGCTGCTCGATCGCGACGACGCGAAGCACATCGAGGTGACCGTCTCGATCACCAAGGCGAAGGTCGTGAAGAAGACCGTTCTGCCGAACACCCCCGAGCGCGGCCAGTCCCCCATCTCCATGGAAGAGTTCATGGAGATCAACGACCTCGTCAAGGCCGACCCGCAGTGGCGCGCCGCCATGGAGCGCCGCGGGCACGCCGACCTCATCGACACCGCGTTCTGCTCCCCGCTCGCCCCGGGCTACTTCCCGGAGGAGACCGAGGACGAGGGCCGCCGCTACTTCCGTTCGCTCACCTACCTGATCCCCAACGAAGGCGACAGCCCGTGGGCCCGCCCGGTCGAGGGGCTGATCGTCAAGGTCGACATGACGGAGCGGAAGGTCTTCAAGGTCTACGACGACCCCGACGCCCCGCCGACCCACATGGAGCACGGCAACTACACCCTCGACGCCCAGGGGCCGGCCCGCACCAGCCTGAAGCCCATCGACATCAGGATGCCCGAGGGCCCGAGCTTCTCGGTCGACGGCAACGAGGTGCAGTGGGAGAACTGGAAGCTGCACGTCGGCTTCAACGCGCGCGAGGGACTGGTGCTGAACAACATCTCCTGGCGCGACGGCGACGAGGACCGCCCGGTGCTCACCCGCGCGAGCGTGCCCGAGATGGTGGTGCCCTACGGCGACGTCGACGAGACCCGCTACT
>CALMSE010000072.1 GCA_937872275.1 uncultured Leucobacter sp.
TGAGTTCTCAAGGACCAGACACCACCCGTAACACCCCACAACAGGATCTCCGAGAGACTGATTCTTCCTCGGGCCCGAGCGCATGACGAACATGTTTCTCAAGGGCCGTTCTTGAGGCGTTCCCCCAGCATAGTGCAAGCGGCGGGGTTATTCAACCCGCCGCCTTTGGAGGAACTCGTTTCCCGCTGCCTTCCGGCTTCGGGCCAACGAGTGATTACTCTAGGACGAAACAGAGGCGGGGCGCAAACCGGCACGGAAACCCGGGCGTGTCGCCCGCTCACGCGCCCGCGAGTCGCCGCCGGCGCCGGGAGCGGAACGTCCGCAATCCCGCAGACTCGAGCAGACGGGCCTCCCCGGGCCCCACCCCGCGCACCCGCCATCGCAGCGCATCCTCGGCTTGCGCCAGCCCGATCGCGCGCCAGGTCTCGGCTTCGCCGAGCGCGGCACCGTCGGCGATCCATCCGCGAGCCTGAGCCGGCGAGAAGCCGTGAGCGATCCATTCGCCCAGCTCCTCGGGGCTCGGCCCATCCGCCGCCGCGAGCGCGGTACGCACGATCATCCCCCGTTCCGCAGCCCGCGCGACCCGCGCGGACCGCTGCGGCCGAACTTCTGATGCACGGCCTGCCTCGTCACCCCGAGGACTCCCGCGATCGCCGACCAGCTCTCCCCCGCATTCCGCGCCCGGCGCACGAGCACGGCCTCCTGCCGCTCGAGCTCCGCGCGCATCCGCACGACGGCATCGAGCGCGAGCAGCGCGTTCTCGTGCTCGGCGGCCGCTGCGAGCTCCGCCATTCGCATCGCATCCATGCGTCAATCGTGATTGACATTTCCCTCGTTGTCAAGACTCCTTGACGGCGCCGGCGAACACAGGCCCCGCTCCCTGCTTGAATAGGCGGGTGACCGAAGCAGCAGCCGAGCGCAGCGCCCCCTCCCCCGCAGACTTCTCGTTCGACATCGAACACCGACTCGACGAGGGCGGCGCGCAGGCCGGCGACGGCCGCCCGCTCGGCCGGGCGGGCGTGATCCGCACCCCGCACGGAGACATCGCGACGCCGGCGTTCATCCCGGTGGGCACCAAGGCCACCGTCAAGGCGATGCTGCCCGAAACGGTCGAAGAGCTCGGCGGGCAGGCGGTGCTCGCCAACGCCTACCACCTGTTCCTGCAGCCCGGCGCCGACATCGTCGACGAGGCCGGCGGCCTCGGCCGCTTCATGAACTGGCCCGGCCCGACCTTCACCGACTCGGGCGGCTTCCAGGTGATGTCGCTCGGCGTGGGCTTCAAGAAGGTCATCTCGATGGACGAGAACGCCTACCAGAGCGACGAGGTGATCGCCGAGAACAAGGAGCGCCTCGCCCACGTCGACGAAGACGGGGTCACCTTCAAATCGTTCATCAACGGGGACCGCCACCGCTTCACCCCCGAGGTGTCGATGCGGATCCAGCACCAGCTGGGCGCCGACATCATCTTCGCCTTCGACGAGTGCACCACGCTGCTCAACACCCGCCCCTACCAGGAGGACTCCGTCGCCCGCACCGAGCGCTGGGCGGTGCGCTGCCTCGACGAGCACGCCCGCCAGACGGAGGCCCGGCCGCACCGACCGTACCAGGCGCTGTTCGGCGTCGTGCAGGGCGCGCAGTACGAGGATCTGCGCCGCCGAGCCGCCCGCGGCCTCGCCGCGCTCACCGGAGACGAGGCGCAGGATCAGCGCTTCGACGGCTTCGGCATCGGCGGTGCGCTCGAGAAGACCGAGCTCGGCACGATCGTCCGCTGGGTGAGCGAGGAGCTGCCCGAGGACAAGCCCCGCCATCTGCTCGGCATCTCGGAGCCCGAGGACCTGTTCGTGAGCATCGCCGCGGGCGTCGACACCTTCGACTGCGTCGCGCCCTCGCGCCAGGCGCGCGGCGGCTCGATGTACTCGAGCTCGGGGCGCATCAACGCGAAGGCCGCAGCACAGCGCCGTCGCTTCGAGCCGCTCGATCCCGAGTGCGACTGCTACACCTGCGCCAACTACACCGCCGCCTACCTGCACCACCTCTTCAAGGCGAAGGAGATGCTCGCGTCGACCCTCGCGACGATCCACAACGAGCGCTACATCGTGCGGCTCGTCGAGCGGATCCGCGCCTCGATCGTCGACGGCACCTTCGCCGAGCTGCGGGAGGAGACGCTGGGGCGCCTCGGCAAGCCCTAAGCCGCGGCTCGCACCTCGGCCGCGCGAACGGCCCGGATGACGCGGGTCGTGACGGGCAGCAGCACCACCTCGGCGAGCACCTTGACGACGTAGCCGAGCACGACGTACATGACGAAGTCGATGCCGGTGATCACGCCGGCGAAGGCGATCGTGCAGAAGATGAGCGTGTCCACGAGCTGGCCCGCCATGGTCGACACGATGAGCCGGGTGCGCAGGTACCGCCCCGAGGTCCGCCGGTGCATGCGATCGAGCACCCACGCGTTCAGCAGCTGCCCGACGAGGAAGGCCACGAGGCTCGCCGCGACGATCCGCGGCACGAAGCCCATCACCGCCTCGAACGCGGCCTGGTTCTCCCAGCCGTCGGCGGGCGGAGAGATCTGCACGACGAGGATCGTGAGGGAGGCGAGCAGCGCCAGCCCGAACGCGGCGTAGATCGCGCGGCGGGAGGCCTTCAATCCGTACACCTCCGCGAGCACGTCGCCCAGGATGTATGCGAGCGGGAAGAGGAACACCCCGCCGTCGAAGACGAGCGGCAGCGAGAAGTCGCCGAGGGGTATCGCCCCGAACGCGATGGGCTTCACCGCCACCACATTGGAGATGAGCAGGATGCCGACGAACACGGCCGAGATCGCCGCGTAGCGGGTGCCCGCGGCCGCGGCGCGCGCGCCGGGGGTCAGGTATCCCGCGGTCTCGGCGGATCCTCCCTCGCCCTGCGCCCGCTCCGGCCGGCCGGGCATCGCCTGCTGTGCCTGCTGCGCGGATTCACTCATCGACGACTCCCACCCCGAGCGCACCCCGGATCATGTCCATGTTCAGCTTCGCGGCGACGCGCGCACCCGCGCCCGCGGCGATCACGAGCTGCTGCGGCCCGGGCGGCACGATGTCGCCGACCGCGTAGATGCCGCGGATCGAGGTCTCCCCGCGGTCGTCGACGACCACGAGCCCCCAGTCGTCGCGCTCGAGCGACTGCTCGCCGAGGAACTCGACGGGCGCGTGCCAGCGCGGCCGCACGAAGCCGCCAACGCGCGGGATCACCTCGCCGCTCGCGAGCCGCACGCCCGTCATCTCGGCACGCTCGCCCTCGATGTCGTCGATCGGCCGGCGCTCGACCCGGATGCCGATGGCCGCGAGCTGACGCTCCTGCTCGGGGCGCACCGTGTCGCCGCCGTTCGTGAACACGACGAGATCGCTGGAGAACCTGCTGATCAGCAGGGCGCGCGCGAACACGTCGGTGGTCTCGCCGATGAGCGCGAGCGGCCGCGCCGTCTTCTCGAAGCCGTCGCACTCGACGCAGCTGTGCAGCGCCGTGCCGTAGTAGGCGCGGATCGTGGGAAACGGCGGCAGCTCCTCCGTGAGCCCTGCCGCGATCAGCACGCGGCGCGAGACGATCTCGACGTCCGAGGCGCCCCGGACGCCGACGCCCCGGACGCGGAAGCCGATGCCGTCGGGGAAGCCGGCCGCGAGCGCCTCATCGGGGTCGAGCGGTGCGACCTCGGTGGCCTTGGCCTGCGCGAAGCGCGCGGTCGGATAGGCCTCGAACTCCTCGCGGCCGAGACGGCGCAGCTCGAGCGGCGAGACGCCGTCGCGGGTGAGGAAGCCGTGGGACTGCAGCGTGGCCGCATGGCGCGGCCGGTTCGAGTCGAGGATCGCGATGCGCCGATTCGCCCGCACGAGCTGCAGGCCCGCGGAGAGCCCCGCGGGGCCGCCGCCGATCACGGCGACGCCGTACGGCGCCTCCGGGTTCTCAGCCACGGTCTCGATCATCGCTCAGCCCTGCTCCCCGATCTGCTGCGTGAGCCGCGCCAGGCGCTTCAGCGTCTCCTCCCTGCCGAGCAGCTCGAAGGACTCGAAGAGCGGCGGCGAGACGCGGCGGCCCGAGGCCGCGACGCGGAGCGCGCCGAAGGCGAGCCTCGGCTTCAGCCCCAGACCGTCGATGAGGGCCGCCTGCAGCGCCTCCTGGATCCGCTCGGTCCGCCACTCCGCCTCGGAGATCTCGCCGAGCGCCCCGATGCCCGCGTGCAGCGCGGCGCCGGCGTCGTCCTTCAGCGAGGCGAGCGCGTCCTCCTCGATGACGAGCGCGTCGGTCGTGGTGAAGAGGAAGCGGAGCATCGGCACGACCTCGGAGAGCACCGTGATGCGGCTCTGCACGAGCGGCACGGCCTTCCGCACGATTTCAAGCTGCGCCTCGCTCGGCTCGACCGGAAGCGCCCCGCCCGCGATGAGATAGGGCAGGATCCGCTCGCCGAAGTCCTCCTCGGAGAGCAGTCTGATGTGATCCGCGTTGATCGCATCGGCCTTCTTCTGGTCGAAGCGCGCGGGGTTCGGGTTCACGTCGACCACGTCGAAGGCGGCGACCATCTCGTCGCGCGTGAAGACGTCGCGATCCGGCGCGAGCGACCAGCCGAGCAGCGACAGGTAGTTCAGCAGCCCCTCGGGGATGAAGCCGCGGTCGCGATGGTGCAGCAGGTTCGACTCGGGATCCCGCTTCGAGAGCTTCTTGTTGCCCTCGCCCATCACGTACGGAAGATGGCCGAAGCGCGGGATCGCCGATTCCACGCCGAGCTCGACGAGCGCGCGGTGCAGCGCGATCTGGCGCGGGGTGGACGAGAGCAGGTCCTCGCCGCGCAGCACGTGGGTGACGCCCATGAGCGCGTCGTCGACGGGATTCGTGAGCGTGTAGAGCGGGGCGCCGTTCGGGCGCACCACCACGAAGTCGATGGTCGAGCCGGCGGGGAAGTTGATCGGGCCGCGCACGAGGTCGTCGAAGCCGAGGTCGATGTCGGGCACGCGGAAGCGCAGCGCGGGCTCGCGGCCCTCCGCGCGGAAGGCGGCCTTCTGCTCGTCGCCGAGGTCGCGGTCGAAGTTGTCGTAGCCGAGCTGCTTCGGCCGGCCGGCCGCCTCGTTGCGGGCGTCGATCTCCTCCGCCGTCGAGTAGCTCTCGTAGAGGTGGCCCGCGGCGAGCAGGCGGTCCGCGATCTCGCGGTAGACCTCGCCGCGCTGCGACTGACGATACGGGCCGTGGGGGCCGCCGACGTCGATGCCCTCGTCCCAGTCGAGGCCGAGCCAGCGCAGCGAGTCGATGATCTGCGCGTAGCTCTCCTCGCTGTCGCGAGCGGCGTCGGTGTCCTCGATGCGGAACACGAACGTGCCGCCCGTGTGACGCGCGTAGGCCCAGTTGAACAGCGCGGTGCGCACCATGCCGACGTGGGGGGTGCCGGTCGGCGAGGGGCAGAAGCGCACGCGGACGTCGCTGCCGGATGCGGTCGAGAACTGGGGCGAGGCGGTGTCAGACATCGCCGCCCAGTCTATCGCGAGGCGGGCGGCGCCCCGGCCTTCCCGCGCCTGCCGCGCAGGGTGATCTGGATCGAGGCGACCGCGCCGGCGACGAGCAGCAGGCCCGTCACGAGGGCGAGGAACGAGTAGTCGCCGAGCGCGAAGACGACGCCCGAGAGCGCGCCGGCGACCGCGCCGGCGAGGCTCATGAAGGCGTCGGATCGACCCTGCCAGCGCGGGCGCTCGTGCGCAGGGGTGATCTCGGTGAGCAGGGCGGCGCCCGCGACGGTGACGGCGCTCCAGCCGAGGCCGAGCAGGGTGAGGGACACCTGCACGAGCAGGTGCGAAGACCCCGAGACGTAGGCGACGACGATGGCCAGGAGCAGCAGCACCCATCCGAGCACGATCACCTGGATGCGCCCGAAACGGCTCGCGAGCATGCCGAAGACCGGCGACAGCGCGTACATGCCCGCGATGTGGAGGCTCAGCGTGAAGCCGACGATCTCGGCCGTGCCCTCGTGGTGCATGAGGTGCAGCGGGGCCATGGCCATGAGCGCGACCATGATCGCCTGCGCCATGGCGACGACGAAGATCGTGAGCGACTGCGACCAGCGGTCGCCGAGCACCGAGCCCTCCCCCGGAGAGTTCGGCGAGTGCGCGGCCTCGACGCTGCGCAGGCGGCGGGCCGTCAGCAGCGGGTCGGGTCTGAGCCCGAGCCAGTTGACGAGCGCCGCGAGCACCTGCGCGAAGAAGGTGAAGACGAAGACCCCGGCGAGCGGCGTCACGCCGATCGCGTTGCCGACCGCCTCGCCGGGGGCGATGAGATTGGGGCCGACGACCGCGCCGATGGTGATCGACCACACGACGAGCGAGAGGTCTCGGGCCCGCTTCCGGGGCAGCGCGAGGTCGGTCGCGGAAAACCGCGAGAGCAGCTGCACGGCGCTCGCGACGCCGATGAGGCCGAGGCCGATCGCGAGCAGCCACCACTGGCCGATGGTCGTCGAGTAGACGGCGACCACGGCGCCGACCATGGCGATCGTGCTGCCGATGACGAGCGCGCTCCTGCGCCCGCGCTTCATCGCGAGCCGCGCGAGGGGGATGCCGGCGGCCGCTGCGCCGGCGTTGAACATCGCCGAGGCGAGACCCGAGATCGCGTCGTCGCCGCTCACCTCGGCGAGCAGCAGCGCGCCCACCGAGAGCGTCGCACCCACGCCGAGGCCGCCGAGCACGGTCGCGATGGAGAGCACCCAGATGGTACGGCGCTGCAGGAGCGCGACCTGCCGCTCGCTCAACTGCTCGGGAGCGGTCCGCTCCGCTGCGGTCAGCGCTTCGTTCATCTCACGGATTCCAATCCCCAGCAGCTGCCGTCGACGGCGGCCAGCAGCCGCTTGCACAGCTTCACCTGGGGGCTCTCGTTGGCGGTGTCCATCGAGACGAGGCCGATGGTGCGGTAGCGAGGCGGCTCGAGCGGCAGCGCCGCAGCGCCTTCCGGCAGCGTGCGCGCCGCGGCCAGCGCGAGGCCGGGGACGAGCGCG
>CALMSE010000073.1 GCA_937872275.1 uncultured Leucobacter sp.
CCGTCGGGGCCTCGGACTCGAGTTCGAAGTCCGAGAGCTGGCCGACTAACCTGCCCGCCTCCACGGTCTAGGACTGGCCAGACGGGTGCCCTCGGCCCGCGCTCTCGGCAAGCACCTGAGGCTCGTCGTCTCCCTCGTGTGCGAGTGTACGAGTGTACGAGTGTGAGCGAGTGAACGAGTGCGAGCGAGTGCAACGGCCGAGCGAACCCGAGTCGCCGTAGGATGCCCATATGCCCGAAAGCGCCACCGCCAACCTCCCACTGCGCCGACGTCCGATCGACATCTTCTTTGCCGTGATGTTCACGGTGTTCATCGTCACTTCGTGTATCGCCGACATGCTGCCGACTCTCGGAGTCGATTTCTCGCAGCCGACCGGCAGCTTCCTCGTCGACTCCAACTACTGGTACGCGCATGATGCCGACCCGCTGTTCATGCATCCACCGGTCTGGATGCGCATCGTCACGGGCCTTTCGGCCTTCGTCTATCTCGTCTTCTACCTCGTGCTGGTGCCGGCTCTGCTGCGGGGCTGGAACTGGATCCAGCTGCCAGCGGTCATCTACGCGACCGCGATCAGCGTGATTACGGGCGTCATCGTGTTCGGCGTCGAATTCTTCGGCGAGCCCGAGTTCCAAACCCAGAACCCTCTCAAGTTTCTCGCCTTCAACCTCCCGTACGTACTCATACCGCTGCTCCTGCTGATCCGGATGCGTAAACCGTCCCCCTTCACCCGCAGGTTCTGAGCGAAGCCGCCAGCTCGGCCGGGTCTTCTCCACGTGCAGTCGGTCAGTATCACGGCGATTGTCAGCCCTGCCCGAAAGGCAATCGCAAACTGGTCATGCCTCTTCGCGACCCACGCCGCTGCCTCGTGCGCTCGAACGCCCGCTCGACCGAATTCCGGCCGTAGAGAAGATGCGCCCGAGGCATCACGCGGCCAGAGCGGTCAGCGCAGCCAGAGCGGCCAGAGCGGTCAGGGTAGCTCTTTCTCGAGTTCGAGCCGTGTGTCGCGACCACACGACGCAATCCAGTCCGCCTGCCCGCTCCGGCTCAAGCCACCCGCCCGCCCGTCCTCGCGAAAGGCTCACTCCGCCGGGCGCTGGTCGTCGAGCACGGCGTCGCTGATCTTCAGGGCGCGCGTCTCGGCCTCCTCGAGCTCGAGAACGCTGCCGTCGGCTCCGAGCCAATACCAGTTCTCGAGGTTGTTCTCCGGCGACTCGCGCCGATTCAGCGTGTACTCGACGTCGCCGACGGTCTTGGTCTCCACGAGTGGCGCCTTTACCCGTAGGGGTTGACGGTCGGTTCGTGCGTCTCGAGGTTGCGGATCAGCGCCGGATCGTCGTCGCCCTTGCGGGGATCCTCGTCGCCGTCGAACGTCTCGTCGGCACCGTCCAAGACGGGCTCGTCGACGGTCTCCTCGTCAGGGTCCTCTGTGTCGCTCATGCTGCACACGCTACGCCTGTGCCGTACCCGAATCAACCCGTTCCGCCCCGCTCGCCGAGGACTTGACACAGCCCGGAAGCGGCTGTAATACGTGCAGTACGGAGCATCGCTCAACTCGGCGGGATCGTTTTCGCATCCTGCGCGGGGAACACCACCTTCTGGATGATGATGATGCCGCTCGCGGCGACGGGGATCGCCACGAGCGCTCCGAGCACACCGCCGAGCGCGCCCCCGCCCACTGCGGCGATCACGACGATGGATCCGGGAACGGCGACCGCCTTGCTCATGATCCGGGGGCTGAGCACGTACGCCTCCACCTGGAGATACACCAGGTAGTAGATCGCGGAGACGAGCGCCGTCAGCGGGGAAGCGAAGAGGCAGATGAGGGTGTTGATGATCGCGCCGCTCAATGTTCCGACGAGCGGGATCAGCGATCCGATGAAGGCGATCAACGCCAGAAGCGCGGGCATCGGCGCGCCGATGATCGAGAGGAAGATCAGACTGAGGACGCCGTTGATGGCCGCGAGACTCACCTGCCCGATCACATAGCGGCCGACCGCGCCTGAGACGTCCTCGAGGAGCTCGCTGTACCGCGGCCTGGCGTGCGCGGCCACGAACCTGGTCGAGACCTTCTTCATCGATCGAAGCGAAGCCATGAAGTACAGGGTGAGGATGAGCACGATGGTCACGCCGGTCACACCGCCCGTGATGCCGGCGCCGATCGCCAGCAGACCGCCGCCGATCTTCGTGAGATTGCCCGGGTCCTGGATGAAGCCCAACGCCCCTTGCACAGCGTTGTCGAGCGAGTCCCCGTACTGGTCCGTCAGGTCGGAGAACCATTGGCTGTTGGTGAAGTCCTCGATGATCTGAGGCGCGTCGTTCACGAGAGCGCTGACCTGCCGCACGATGAGGGGGATGATCGCAACGAGGATTCCGGCGAAGATCACGAGCACGGTGATCACGACGACGGTGACGGCCGCCGGCCGGGGGAGCTTCCGTTCGAGCCATCTCACGATGGGATCCAGTCCGAGTGCGAGGAACAACGCGATCCCGATGTAGATCAGAACGGTGGCGAGCTGCCCCACGATCGATCCGATGAGGAGCGCGATCAGCACGCCGAGTGTGCCGACGAGCCCGAACGAGAACGGGCGGACTCGTTCGCCCAGTAGCGGGCGTCGAGCCGCTTGCACCGGGCTCGTGGGGTGGTCCGTGTTCTCGGGCATACCGGATCCTTTCCTCGGGCCATTCAGTTGAGCACTGTTGGTCTCGAGAGTCAACCCACTATGAAGTTCTGCCCAGATGGTGACGGAGGGTGCTGTGCGGGCCTTCTCCGCCCAGGTGGAGGCGGGCATGGGTGCGGGGGATCATGCCGCGACGGCCCGCCTTGCCGGCGCATATCGCCCCCACACCCCGAACGAGGTCCGAACGCAGCTCGAACACGCACCCG
>CALMSE010000074.1 GCA_937872275.1 uncultured Leucobacter sp.
CGCCTCGCGCGCGCCGCGGCCCGCGATGATGACGGGGCGCTCCGAGCGCTCGACGGCGTCGGCGAGCAGGCCGATCGCCGCGTCACCGGCGCGCATGGGCACCGGCGGATCGAGATCGGGGATCCGCTCGAGCAGTCCGGCGTCGACGCGCTCGGCCTGCACGTCGAGGGGGAGGTTCAGCACGACGGTCCGGCGCTGGTCCCGCGCGGTGCGGAAGGCGCGGATCGTGTCCTCGAGAACGCTGCCCGCACTGTTGACCCGTTCGGCCACGGCCCCGACGCTCCGGGCCAGCCCGGGCTGATCCATGGTGAAGTTCGAGTTCACCGACGAGCGCGCGGTCTCCGCCGTGAGCGCGATGAGCGGGGTCCGACTCTTCGCGGCCTCGCCGATGCCGGTGACGGCGTTCGTCAGGCCGCAGCCCTGGTGCAGGGAGACGACGCCCACCTCGCCGCTCACCCGGGCGTAGGCGTCGGCCATGGTCGCCGCCCCGCCCTCGTGCCGGGCCGCGACGTAGCCCACGCCCGCCGCGATGAGCGCATTGGTGACCTCGAAGTTGCCGGATCCGACCACGCCGAAGCAGCGCCGCACCCCCAGGCGGGCGAGCGCCCCGCCGACGAACTCCGCGACGCTGATGGTCGCGGGCCCGGCGGGCGGCCGAGCGCCCGAATCGAGATTCGGCACGGATCCCTCCCAGCTTCCTGCTTCGCCGATGAGCGTTCTCGCGAGCGCGGGCCTCAGTGCTGGTGCCCGCGGGCCTCTTCGCCGAACTTGAAGCCGAGCCAGCCGTGCGTGAACCCGCCGCCGGCGCGGATCGCGGTCGCGACCCAGGCCGCCTCCGCGAGCTCGGCGTCCGAGGCGCCGGCCTCCACCGCCCGCTTCGAGTGGGCCTCGATGCAGTAGGGGCACTGCGTGGTGACGGCGACGCCGAGCGCGATGAGCTCGCGGAACTTCAGCGGGATCTCGCGCCCCTCGGCGGCGAACACCGCCCCGTCGAAGTCGGTGAAGGCCTTCAGGATGTCCGGGGTCTCCTGCTTGTAGACCCGCGTGTACTTCGCGTCTTCGCCGCGATCGTGGAACTCGGACATCTCGTCTCCCCTATGCCTCGGATATCTCGGACTTCTCGGGCCGGCGGCTCGGGCCGGCGGCGCTGCCCACGCTACCGCACGGGCGGAGCGGACGCATGCACCGCGGGTCTGCGGCCCGCCCACTGCCTCGCCTCTTCGAGCCTCGCGGCGAGCTGCAGCAGCAGGTCGTCGCGCCCGTACTCGGCGACGAGCTGCACCCCGATCGGGAGCCCCTCGCTGCTCTCCCCCATCGGCAGGCTGATCGCCGGCTGCCCCCCGATGTTGAAGGGGCCCGTGAAGGGGCAGGCCGAGAAGAGGATCTCGTGCCACGACTCGACGGTGTGGCCCGGGGCGTCGAAGTCGTGCGTGCCGTGCGGCATCGCCGTGCGGGCGGCCGTCGGCGTCACCAGCAGGTCGTAGGACTCGAAGAAGGCGCCCGCCCGGCGGCAGGTCTCGTTCAGCGCCTCGAAGCCGTGCCCGACGTCGAGCGCGTTCCACTCCGCCGCCTCCCGCCAGAGGCGGTACGAGGTCGCCTCCAGCAGCTCGGGCGTCGGCTCGGCCGGGGAGGAGTCGAGCATCGTCCCGATGCTCAGCACCGCGGTCATCGTGAAGACGCGCAGGATCTGCTCGGGGTCGAAGTCGGGTCGCGCGGTCTCGACCCGGTGCCCCATCGCCTCGAGCAGGGCCGCCGTCTCCAGGGTCGCGCGGACGATCTCCGGGTCGACCGTCGCGCTCCCCCAGTCGTCGGTCTGCACGGCGATCCGCAGCGGGGCGACCGGGCGGCCGAGAGCCGCGACGTAGGGGCCGCTCGGGGCCGGGATGCGGTACTTCGCCGTCGCCTGTGGGCCCGCGATGGCGTCGAGCAGCGCCGCGGAGTCTCTGACTGTGCGGGTCACCCCCGACTCGGCCGCGAGCCCGAAGAGCCCCTCGACGTCGACGGGGGTCCGCCCGCGCGTGGGCTTCAGCCCCACGAGGCCGCAGAACGCCGCGGGCACGCGGGTGGATCCGGCGCCGTCGGTCGCGTGGGCGATCGGCACGGCGCCGGCGGCGACCAGGGCGGCAGCACCGCCGCTCGATCCGCCGACGCCCCGCCCGAGGTCCCAGGGGTTGTTCGTCGCGCCGTTGCGACGGGTCGTCGTGTCGAAGCTGAAGGCGAACTCGGGCGTGGCGGTGGATCCGAGGGTCGCGAGGCCCGCGGTGCGGAAGCGGCGCATGATGTCGGCGTCCTGCGTCGCGACCGACCCCTCGAAGAAGCGGCTGCCGCTGCTGAAGGGGAAGCCCTCGGCGTAGGGGCCGAGATCCTTCAGCAGGAAGGGCACGCCGCCGAGGGGGCCGGTCGGATCGTGGGCGAGCGGCTCGTCGAGCAGCGGGAAGGCGAGCCCGTTGACCGCGGGCTCGACCCGCTCGATGGCGCGTCGTGCCGCGGCGGCGGCCTCGGCCCCGGTGACCTCGTCCGAGCCGATCAGCTCGGCCAGGCCCGTCGCGTCGTACGAAGCGTATTCCTCCGGCGACAGCGCGTCCGTCATGATTCCTCCTCGGGTTCGCCCGCCGCCCGCGGCGGGACTCGGTTCTCTCAGCGGTTCCAGAGCACGGTGTAGTCGTGCCCGAGCTCGCGCACGAGACGGCGCAGTGCGGGCAGCGACAGGCCGATCACGCAGCTGGGCGCGCCCTCGATCCGCTCGATGTAGGCGCCGGCCAGCCCGTCGATCGCGAAGCCGCCGGCCAGCTGCAGCGGCTCCCCAGTCGCGACGTAGGCCGCGAGCTCTGTGTCGTCCAGGTCGGCCGCGAGCGTCACGGTCGCGGTGTCGACCGAACCCGCGGCGCCGCGCACCTCGCCGCCGCTGCAATCGACGAGCCAGTGCCCCGAGTGCAGAACCCCGGTCGCACCCCGATGGCGCTTCGCGCGCTCGAGCGCGACCTCGGGGTAGTGGGGCTTGCCGAGGATCTCGCCGCCGAGCAGGAACGCGGAGTCGCCGCCGAGCACGAGCCCGTCGATCTCGCCGGTGCCGTCGGGGCCGTGGCGCCGCACCACGTCCTCGGCCTTGAGGCGGCCCAGGTACTCGGTCAGCTCGGGCGCGGTGAGAGCCCGCCCGAGCGCGGCTTCGCGGGCCACGACCTCGGCGTCCTCGTCGACCTCGGGCGAGAAGCAGAGCGGCTCGATGCCCGCCGCGCGCAGCACGGAGAGGCGGGCGGGCGAGGTCGAGGCGAGGTACAGGCGCATGCGCCCAGCCTATTCGGCCGGTCCGCCCCGATCCGGCGATTCGAGGGGTGCGGCCCCGAGCCGCGCAGCGCGGGATTCCAATAAATTCGGTCTACCTAACTTTACAAATTAGGGTTCCCGAATATAACCTGGCCTCATCGGGAGCCCGGGCCCGAGTCCGGATCCGGATCCGGATCCGGATCCGGGCTCCCGAAGAAGACCGCCCGGGCGCCGAGCCCTCTCGCCGCCCGTCCCAGAAGGATCAGAAGGAGTCGCCGCCTTGCCCCTCGCCCAGAAGCTCCTCGCCGGAGCCGCCACCGCCCTCGCCGCCCTCGGGCTCGCCGCCTGCGCCGCGGGCACCGCGCCCGAACGGCACGGCGACGCGCTCGCCGTGTACGCCACCACCGGCTACCTCGCCGATGCCGTCGCGAACATCGCCCCGGACGCCGAGATCACCACGATGGTCGGCCCGGGCGGCGATCCGCACACCTACCAGCCGTCGACGAGGGACATCGAGGCGATCCAGGGCGCGGACGCCGTGTTCTGGAACGGCCTGCACCTCGAGGCGCAGATGATCGACCAGCTCGAGAGCCTGGGCGACAGGCAGCTCGCGGTCGGCGAGCAGCTGCCGGAGGAACTGCTGCTCGACTGGCCCGAGACCGACGACCACGGCAACCCGCTGCACGACCCGCACATCTGGAACAGCCCCGAGGCCTGGTCGCTGGTCGTCGGGCACGTCGCAGACAAGCTGGGCGAGCTCGACCCCGCGAACGCCGGGGACTACCAGGCGAACGCCCGGGCGTACATCGCGGAGATCGAGGCCGCGGCCGCCGAGGCCGAGACGGTGCTCGCGGCCGTGCCCGAGCCGCGCATCCTCATCACCGGCCACGACGCCTTCAACTACTTCGGCGCGACCTACGGCTTCGAGGTGCGCGCCACCGACTTCGTCTCGACCGAGGCGGCGCTGAGCCCGGAGGAGCTCTCCGAGCTCGCGAGGCTCATCGCCGACAACCGGGTGCCCGTCATCTTCCAGGACAACCAGGCCAACCCCCAGGCCATCACGAGCCTGAAGGAGGCCGTGCAGGCGCTCGGCTGGGAGGTCGAGATATCGGGCGAGGAGCTCTACGCCGACTCCCTCGGCGCGGAGCCCGGAGTCGACACCTACCTCGGCGTCTTCGCCCACAACGCGCGGGCGGTCGCGGAGGCCCTCGCGGGGGCCGGCGCATGACCGCCGACGCGGGCAGCCCGTTCGGAACGGATCCCGCATCCGCCCCGAACGCCTGCAGCACCCGGGGCCTCTCCGTCGCCTACCGCGCGCACCCCGTGCTGCGGGGGGTCGACCTCGCCGTGCCCGCCGGGATCGTGATGGGGATCGTCGGGCCGAACGGCGCCGGCAAGTCCACCCTCATCAAGGCGATGCTCGGGCTCGTGAAGCCGCTCACCGGCACGAGCGAGTTCTTCGGGCAGCCGCTCGCCCGGGTGCGTCGCCGCATCGGGTACATGCCCCAGTCCACGAGCGTGGACTGGGACTTCCCGACGACCGTGCTCGACGTGGTCACGATGGGCACCTACGGCTCGCTGGGGTGGATCCGCCACCCCGGCAAGGCCGAGCGCGCGCGGGCGCTCTCGGCGCTCGAGCAGACCGGCATCCCGCAGCTCGCCTCGAACCAGATCGGCGAGCTCTCGGGCGGGCAGCGGCAGCGGGTGTTCCTCGCCCGCACCCTCGTGCAGGCCCCGGACATCTACTTCATGGACGAGCCGTTCCAGGGCATCGACGCGAAGAGCCAGCAGGCCATCGTGACGGTGCTGCACGCGCTGCGCGAGCAGGGCAAGACCGTGGTGATCGTGCACCACGACCTCGCCACCGTGCGTGACTACTGCGATCACGTCACCCTGCTCAACGGGCGCGTCATCGCCTCCGGCCCCGCCGACGAGGCCTTCACCAGAGAGAACATCCGGGTCGCCTACGAAGTCGCCTCGGGCGATGAGGCCTTCCTGGAGTTCGCCTCGTGAGCGCGGCAGCCGATCCGCTCGAGACGGGGGCGGTCGCGTCGTGAACCCGCTCGAATTCTTCGACAACCACACCTACCGCATGGTGTTCTTCGGCACCGCCGTGATCGGCCTCGTCGCGGGCGCCCTCGGCGCCTTCGCCTACCTGCGCAAGCAGTCCCTCATCAGCGACGTGATCTCCCACGCGGCCCTCCCCGGCACCCTGATCGCGTTCCTCGCCGCGGTCGCGGTGCTCGGCGCCGACGGCCGCAACATGCTCGGCCTCATCGCCGGGGCGGTGATCGTCGGCACTCTCGCGGTGCTGTTCGCGAACGGCGTCGCGAAGGGATCGAAGATCCGCATCGACACGGCCATGGCGGTGTCGCTCACGATCTTCTTCGGCGGCGGCATGCTGCTCATGCGCATCATCGCGAACGGCGCCTTCCCGGGCAAGGGCGGCATCCAGGACTACCTCTTCGGCAACGCCTCCGTGATCACCATCGCCGACCTGACCACCAGCATCGCCGTCGGCGCGCTCGCGCTCGTCATCATGGTCGTGTTCTGGAAGGAGTTCGCGCTGCGCACCTTCGACCCCGACCACTCGACCGTGCTCGGATTCGCCGCACGCACGATCGACGCGCTCATGTTCGTCACGATCGTGATCGCCACGGTGATCGGGGTGAAGGCCGTCGGGCTCGTGCTCATGGTGGCCTTCGTCGTCACCCCTCCGGCGGCCGCCAGGCAGTGGGCGCGCACCCTGCCCGGCATGGTCGCGCTCTCCGCCGCGTTCGGCGCCGCGGGCAGCGGGATCGGCGCCTATCTGTCGATCGTGCTCGGCAAGGTCCCCACCGGTCCGCTCATCGTGCTCACCCTCTTCGCGATCCTCCTCGTGTCGCTGCTCTTCGCCCCCCGGCGCAGCATCGTCACCCGTCTGGCCGCCCGCGCCCGTGCGCGCCGGCAGCTGCGACGCGAGCTCCTGGCCGAAGGGGCGGCACGATGAGCTTCGTCCTCGGCACCAGCCTGCTCGCGATCGTCACCGCGCTCGCCTGCGCCGTTCCCGGCGCCTTCGTCGTGCTCCGCAAGAGCTCGATGCTCGTCGACGCCATCAGCCATGCCGTGCTCCCGGGCATCGTCGTCGGCTACTTCTTCACCCGCGACCTCGAGTCCCCGCTCCTCATCCTCGGCGCCGCCCTCGCAGGCCTCGTCGTCGTGCTCGGCGGCGAATGGCTGACGAGAACCGGGCTGCTCACGGGCGACGCCCCGCAGGGCCTCATCTTCCCCGCCCTGTTCAGCGTCGGGGTGATCCTCATCACCCTGAACTTCGCCAACGTGCACCTCGACACCCACGCCGTGCTCGTCGGCGACCTCAATCTCGCCGCCTTCGCGCAGCTGACCGTCGGCGGCGTCTCGGTCGGACCGCAGTACCTCTACGTCATGCTCGGCGTGCTCGCGCTGAACGTCGTCTTCCTGACGCTGTTCTACCCGAAGCTCAAGGTCACCACCTTCGACGCCGGCTTCGCGACCACTCTCGGCCTGCGCACCGGCCTGCTGAACACCGCCTTCATGTTCCTCGTCTCGGTGACCGTCACGGCCGCGTTCTACGCGGCCGGCGCGATCCTCGTCATCGCCCTCATGATCGTGCCGCCCGCCACCGCCTACCTGCTGAGCCGCCGCCTGCCCGTGATGATCGGCTTGACGGTCGCGATCGCGGCGGGCGGCGCGCTCATCGGGTTCTGGATCGCCTACGCGCTCGACGCCGCCACCTCGGCGGGCATGGCCGTCTTCTACGGCGCCCTCTTCGCGGTCGCGTTCGTCGTCTCCCGGATCGCGAGGGGCCGCACCGGCCGCAGGAGCGCCGGCGCCCTCGCGGCTACGGCGTGCGACGCCGCAGCGTGAGCGCGGCGAGTCCCAGGCAGGCGAGCGTGACCCCGCCGATGACGACGAGGGGCTTGCCCAGCGTCCACCCCTCGTCGCCCGCGGTGACCGCGTTCACCGCGTCGATCGCGTAGCTGAGCGGCAGCCAGTCGGAGATCGCGTGCAGCACGTCGGGCATGCGGTCGCGCGGCATGAGCAGCCCGCCGAGCAGGATCTGCGGGAAGACGAGGATCGGCATGAACTGCACCGCCTGGAACTCGGTGCGGGCGAAGGCGCTCGCGAGCAGGCCGAGGCCGGTGCCGAGGAGGGCGTTCAGGATCGCGACGAGCCCGAGCTGCCACACCGGTCCGTCGACTTCGAGCCCGCACACGATCACGGCGAAGCCCACGGTGATCACCGCCTGCACGGCGGCCGCGAGCCCGAAGGCCAGCCCGTAGCCGACGATGAAGTCGCCCTTGCCGAGCGGCGTGGTCATGAGCCGCTCGAGCGTGCCCGAACGGCGCTCGCGCAGCGTCGTCACCGAGGTGATGACAAACATCAGGATGAAGGGGAAGAGCGCGAGGATCGGCCCGCCGTACTGGTCGAAGGCCCCCGGCTGCTCGTCGAACAGCCAGGCGAAGAGCCCCACGAGCAGGCTGGGGGCGAGCAGCATCAGCGCGACCGAGCGCGGGTCGTGCGACAGCTGCCGCAGCACCCGGCCGGCGGTCGCGAAGGTGCGCGCGGGCCTCATCGCGACTCCCCCGCGTGGCGGCCGTGGTGGGCCGGATCCGCTTCGCCCGCGACCGGAGGCCGGGCGGCGATGGCGGATCCGCCCCCTGCCCGCCCCGGTCCATCGCCCTGCGCCTCGATCACCGCGAGAAACGCGGCCTCGGGATCGGCCGTGCCCGTCGAGGCGAGCAGCTCGTCGGGCGCGGTGTCGGCGATGATGCGCCCCTCGCGCATGAGCAGCAGACGGTCGCAGCGCAACGCCTCGTCCATGACGTGGCTGCTGACGAGCAGGGTCGATCCGCCCTCGGCGAGGCGCCGGAACAGCCCCCACAGCTCGGCGCGCAGCACCGGGTCGAGTCCCACGGTGGGCTCGTCGAGCACGATGAGCTCGGGGGCGCCGAGGAGCGCGGCGGCGAGCGAGACCCGGTTCCGCTGCCCGCCGCTCAGCGCCTCCACCCGCTGCCTCGCCTCGCTCCCGAGGCCGACGAGATCGATCACGCGCCCGGCGTCGCCGCGCGGGGCGCCGACCGCCGCGGCGAAGTAGGCGAGGTTCTGCGCGACGGTGAGGTCGTCGTAGACGGAGGCCGCCTGCGTGGCGTACGCGACGCGACGGCGCAGCGCCTTCGAGCCGGCGGCCTCGCCGAGGACCAGCAGCTCGCCCGAGACGCCCGCCTGGGCGCCGACGACGGATCGCATGAGCGTGCTCTTGCCGCAGCCCGAGGGGCCGAGCAGGCCCGTCACCCTGCCCCGCGCGACCTCGAGGTCGAGGCCGGCGAGCACCGTGCGGCGGCCGCGGCGCACGGTGAGACCGCGGGCGACGATCGCCGAACGGGGCTGTTCGTCCATGCGTTCACGCTATACCCATCGGGGGGAATGGGAGAATGGCGGGCATGGCTGACACCCCCGCACCGGCGAGCCCGGCGTCCCCGGCATCCGCGACATCCCCTGGGCGCCAGGCGCCCCTCGCCCCCGGCGACCTCATCGAGCTCGACGTCACCGGCATCGCCCACGGCGGGGTGTGCGTGGCCCGCCACGACGGGCGGGTGGTGTTCGTCGCCGACGCGATCCCCGGCGAGCGGGTGCGCGCCCGCGTCACCGAGGCCCGCAAGAAGTCGTTCGCCCGCGCCGCGACCGTAGAGGTGCTCGAGGCGTCGCCGGATCGTCGCCCGCACGTCTGGGTCGAGGCCGCCCTCGAGCGCGACCCCGAGGAGCGGGCCGGCGGAGCCGAGTTCGGCCACATCGCGCTCGAGCGGCAGCGCTCCCTGAAGGCGGAGGTGCTCGCCGACGCCCTGCACCGCTTCGGCGGGCTCGGCGACGAGGAGATCGCGCGGGCGACCGGCGACGCCGCGGGCATCGTGGTCGAGGCGGCGCCCGGCGACGACGAGGCGAACGGCCTCGGCTGGCGCAGCCGCGTGCGACTGCACGTGGACCCCGAGACCGGGCAGGCGGGGCCGTACGCGGCGCGCAGCCGCCGGGTGATCGCGGTCGGGAGCCTGCCGCTCGCGAACGAGCGGATCGGGTACATCGCCCCGCTCGACGAGCCGATGCCCGGCGTCGACACGGTCGACCTCGTCGCGCCCAGCGCCGACGATCCCCGCATGCTCGTCACCGCGGAGGGCGAGCGCGCCCGCGCGGGCGAGAACCAGCCGGTGCGCGAGTCGGTGGGCGGCCGCGAGTTCCTCGTGCGGGCCGGCGGCTTCTGGCAGGTGCACCGCGAGGCGCCCCTCGTGCTGTTCACTGCGGTGCACGATGCGGTCCGCGCCCTCGCGGACCGCGGGCGCTTCGACGCCGATGCGGCGAACCTCGACCTCTACGGCGGGGCGGGGCTGCTCGCCGCCGCCATGGGCGAGGCTGCCGGGCCGTCGCTCAAGGTCACCTCGGTCGAGGCGGATCCCGGCGCCACCGACGACGCCGCCGAGAACCTGAGCGAGCTCGTGGGCGCCCTCGCCGTGACCTCGCGGGTGGACCGGCACCTCTCCGCCCTCGCCGCCGCACCGGGAACCGTGCGCGATCGGCTGCGCCGCGCCACGGTCGTGCTCGATCCGCCCCGGTCGGGCGCCGGCGGCGAGATCTGCGCCCTGCTCGGCGAGCTCGCTCCCGCGAATCTCGTCTACGTGGCCTGCGACCCCGTGGCGCTCGCCCGCGACACCGCGACGCTCGCGGGCCTCGGCTACCGGCTCGATTCGCTGCGAGCCTTCGACCTCTTCCCGCACACGCACCACCTCGAGGCGCTCGCCGTCTTCACGCGCGCCTAGGGACGGGTCTCGTCACGGACCGGGGTCGCCGTTCTCCGCACGGATCAGCCGGTTCCGGGCGTTCTGCCGGAAGAATCCACCGCGTTTCCTCCGGCAGAACGCCCGGAACCGGCAGAACGCCCGGAACCGGCAGGGCGCAGAGCACCAGCCATCCGGGATGCCGGGCTCAGCGTTCGAGCGGGTGGGGCACCATTCCGGGCTCGGGCTCGTCCTCCTCGGGCCGGGGCTCGCGCCCGGCCGCGGCGGCGAAGCCGAGCGCCGCGATCGTCGTCGCGAAGGCGACGATGCCGAGCGGGTTGCACAGCGCGATCGACATCTCGTTCCAGAGCGGCCCGCCGAAGAGGCCGAGGATCGACACCAGCTCGCCGCCCGAGACGTCGGGAACGGTGAGCCCGAAGCCGATCGCGCAGACCCAGGAGAGCGCGAGGGAGACATACGGGGCGCGGCCGACGCGGCGGCCGCGATCCCCCGCGATGCGGATGCGCCGCACCGTCCAGAGCTGCAGCAGGGCGAAGGGCGCGCCGATGAGCGGCAGATACCAGAGGGTCAGCTCGCCCCCGATGCCGAACAGCCAGCGACCGGCCCCCATCCAGAGCCCGAGGGCGCAGCCGACTATGCCGAGAATCAGATTTCGCAGACCCACATCCATGATGGTAGTCTTCTACGGTTGCCACCGCACGGTGGGCAAGCCCCGATAGCTCAGTGGTAGAGCACTTCCATGGTAAGGAAGGGGTCGACAGTTCAATCCTGTCTCGGGGCTCTGATCCTCTCGCCGCTCGCACGGCTCGCCGTGGCTGAGTAGCTCAGTTGGTGAGAGCGCACGACTCATAATCGTGAGGTCGCGGGTTCGAATCCCGCCTCAGCTACCGGAGGATCACCGCGAGAACCCCCGCCCTGGGCGGGGGTTCTCCCGTTTCCGCAGGTCTCTCCCGACGGTGCGCGAGCCGGCGCACGCGTCGCGGCGCGAGACGGGGTCGGCCTCGTCGGAACGGAATCGGCTCGACGGGGTCGTGGTAGAGTCGACGGCAGCAATGTGAGCCGTTGCAGGCCTGGCGAGCCAAAAGACCTTGCCCAGGCGCCGTGTGGGATTTCGAGTACTCCATGGGCGAGACCACTCAACACCGACTTCGCCGCATCGACGGCTCGATCTCTCATTTCTCCTGTATCGGCTATGTGGAATGAGCAACCGTGTCACTGAAAGTCACCATCGTCGTCGGCAATCCCAAGCCCCAGTCGCGCACCCTGAAGGTGGCGGAGACCCTCGTCGAGCATCTCCTCGCCCCCGGCTCCTACGAGCTGCAGGTCATCGACCTCGCCGAGCACGCGGATGAGATCTTCGCCTGGCCGTCCGAGAAGATGTCGGCGCTGAACGCCCGGGTCGCCGAGAGCGACCTCGCGGTGTTCGCCTCGCCCACCTACAAGGCCACCTACACCGGCCTGCTCAAGGCGTTCCTCGACCGCTACCCGGCGAACGGGCTCGAGGGGCTCGTCGCCATCCCCGTGCTGACCGGGGCGAATCTGATGCACTCGATGGGGCCGACCGTCAACCTGGTCCCCCTGCTCATCGAACTCGGGGCGACCATTCCGGGCGGCGGCTTCTACTTCGTCGCGGCCGAGATGGATCGGCTCGACGAGGTGGTCCGAGAGGCCGCCTCCACCTACGCCGCGAACATCGCCCGCGTGGCGGCGCTCGCGGATCACACGCGCCCGGCCTGATCCGCAGACGGATCGGGGCGGGCCCCTCCGTGCCCGGAAGCGCGCGAGTTCCCGAAGAAGAGACCAGAAAGAACACGAGATAGAGAAGGATGACCCAGGCAATGAGCGATGAGGCGCTGTCGACGGATGAGTTCAAGTTCGCGTTCCGGGGGCATCCCGCGGGCGTGGGGATCGTGACCGCGGATACCGGGGAGGGTCCGGTGGCGATGACGGTGAGCTCGTTGTTCTCGGTCGGGTTGACGCCGCCGACGCTGGTGTTCTCGGCGTCGGTGCTGTCGTCGGCGTCGCCGACGATCCTGGCTGCGGACACGGTGGTGGTGCATCTCGTGGGTGCGGAGCAGGTGGAGTTGGCGAAGCTCGGGGCGACGAGCGGGGTGGATCGGTTCGGGCCCGGGGTGGAGTGGGATCGGTTGCCCACGGGTGAGCCGTTCTATCCGGGGGCGGCGGCGTGGATCCGGGGTCGGGTGTCGCAGGTCGTGCCGGCTGGGGGGTCGAATCTGATCGTGGTGGAGGCGTTGCAGGCGAAGCCGCATGATCCGGATGCGTCGCCTGATCTGTCGCCGTTGGTGTATCACAATCGTGGGTGGCACGTGATCGGGGAGCACAGCAAACTCGACGACTGATCCCCGCGGGACCGGCGGCGGCGGCGCGGCTCACGGGCGCCGCCGCCGGAGCGGGCCGGGAAGCCAGTACGCTTCCTCTCAGCGGCATGTTCGCATCCGAGCCTGCAGCGCCCGATCACCCGGAACCCGAGGACCGTCCATGAGCTCCAGCTTCTTCGCACTGCTCGACGACATCGCCGTGCTCGCGAAGGCCGCTGCGGCCTCGATCGACGACGTCGTGGCGGGCGCCGCGAAGGCCTCCGCGAAGTCCGCCGGCGTCGTGATCGACGACGCCGCGGTGACGCCCCAGTACGTGCGC
>CALMSE010000075.1 GCA_937872275.1 uncultured Leucobacter sp.
GCCAGGGAACCTCGGCCACGGCGGTGGCCCGCCGCCGCCGGACCTCGCGCCGCCCTTGTGCCGCGAGCAGGGCCGGCCGCACGAAGAGCTCGAAGCCGACGGCTGCGGCGACGGGATTGCCGGGAAGCGCGAACATCCAGGGGCCGGACGCGAGTCTGCCCGCGCATTGGGGCTGTCCGGGCCGCACCGCCACCCGTACCTGTCGCACCCCGGGCTCGGCGTCGAGGACGATGCGCATCACGTCGTGGCTGCCGGGCCCGATGCCCCCGGTCGAGACGATCGCGTCGCAGCCGGGCGCGAGCTCGTCGAGGAGCTCGGCGACCGCCACCGCGTCGTCGCCGCTGCGGTGCACCGCGACGGGCTCCAGGCCGCACTCGCGCAGCATGCCGGCGATGAGGATCGAGTTCGACTCGGGGATGCGCCCGCGCGCGAGCCCGGTGCCGGGGTCGCCCAGCTCGGCGCCCGTCACCACGACCGCGACCCTGGGAGACGCCCCCACGCTCACCTCCGAGATCCCGGCGGCGGCCAGCGCGGAGAGGCGCGCCGCGGTGAGCGGATCGCCCCGCTCGGCGATCACGGCGCCGGCCGCCGTGTCCTCCCCGCGGAGGCGGATGTTCGCGCCGGTCGCGATGGGCTCGAACAGCCGGACCTCGCTTCGCGCCCACGGCGATTCCGGGTCGTCGCCCCGTGTGCGCTCGACGGGCACGACGGCGTCGGCGTCGCGGGGAACGGGCGCCCCGGTCATGATGCGCACCGCGGAGCCCGGGGGGATGGGCGGATCCTCGTCGCTTCCCGCGAGCACCTCGCCGGTCACCGCGAAGGCGCGCGGCGACCCGGGCGCGGCCGCCGCGGCGTCCTCGGACCGCAGCGCGTAGCCGTCCATGGCCGAGCTGTTCCACAGCGGGAGGTCGTGACGTGCGCGCACCTCCGCGGCAAGGGTGCGCCCGTGGGCGGAGGCGATGGGGAACTCCTCGGCACCGAGCCGACCGATGCCCGACAGGATCCACTCCCGCCACTCGTCGGCCGTGATCCGCATGGCCCGATCCTATCCCGCCGCCCCCGCGCGATTCGCGGCGGGACCGGGGAGAATGGAGGCATGTCACGCATCGCAGCCCGTCGCCGGGTCACCCGGATCGTCCTCGGAGAGAGCGGAAGGGACGGCGAGGGCGGTGAGCGCGATGAGGCGATGTCGGTGCGCGGTCGCTCCGACTTCGTCGCGGTCGAGGAGCCGCTCGAGATCCGCGTGCTCGGCAAGCCTCTCACCGTCACCATGCGCACGCCGGGGCACGACATCGAGCTGGCGGCGGGCTTCCTCGTATCGGAGGGCGTGATCCACGCCTCCGAGGACTACGCGACCGCGCGCTATTGCGGCGCCTCGGCCGGCGACGACGGGCTCAACACCTACAACGTGCTCGACGTGACGCTCGCGCCGGGCGTGGCGCCGCCCGACCCGAGCATCGAGCGCAACTTCTACACGACGAGCTCGTGCGGGGTCTGCGGCAAGGCCAGCATCGAGGCGGTCGCGACGGTCTCGAGGTACCGCGTCGACGATGATCCGCTGCGCCTCGGGCCGGAGCTGCTGGCCGGGTTCCCCGATGCCCTGCGGGCGGGCCAGGAGGTCTTCGACCGCACCGGCGGGCTGCACGCCGCGGCGCTGTTCGACGGCGCGACGGGGGAGCGGCTCGTGCTGCGCGAGGACGTCGGCCGCCACAGCGCGGTCGACAAGGTGATCGGCTGGGCGCTCATGCACGAGCGGCTGCCGCTGCGCGGCACGGTGCTGATGGTGTCGGGGCGCGCGAGCTTCGAGCTGACGCAGAAGGCGCTCATGGCGGGGATCCCGATGCTCGCCGCCGTCTCGGCGCCGTCGTCGCTCGCCGTCGAGCTCGCGAGCGATGCGGGGCTGACCCTGGTCGGGTTCCTGCGCGGCCCGTCGATGGTGGTCTACAGCCGGCCGGATCGCCTGGTGCCCGCATCTGCGGAGATGCAGGGGGATTCGACCCGCTGATACCGGGATATGATCGGCTGCATGACGCATTTCCGTGTTCGCGAGGCCGCGCGGCTGATCGGGGTCAGCGACGACACCGTGCGCCGCTGGGCGGGGCAGGGGCTGCTCGAGGCGGGCCTCGACGACGCCGGTGTGCAGGTGATCACGGGCCGCTCGCTCGCCGAGCGCGCCAAGGAGCTCGCTCGCGGCGACGAGGACGAGGCGCCCGTGCTGCGCAGCGCGCGCAACCGCTTCACCGGCATCGTCACGAGCGTGGAGGTCTCGGGCCTCGTCGCCGTCGTCGAGCTGCAGTGCGGTCCGAGCCGCGTCGTCTCGCTCATGACCGCGGAGGCCTGCGGAGAGCTCGGCCTCGAGGTCGGCTCGCGGGCCACCGCGGTCGTCAAAGCCACCCAGGTCATCGTCGAAACCGCACGCAAGGAGTAGCGCCATGGCATCGCTCAGCACCCGCACCCGGACCCGATTCGGAGCCCTCGTGATCGCGAGCGGCCTCGCCGCCGCCCTCGTCGGGTGCGCGGGCGGCGGGCCGGCCGCCGAGACGGCGCCGGCCGAGGACCAGCCCGTGGAGACGCGGACGGAGACCCTGACGGTGTACGCCGCGGCCTCGCTGAAGGCCGCCTTCGACGAGGCGGCGGAGGCCTTCGAAGCCGAGAACGCGGGCATCGACGTGCTCCCGATCACCTACGACGGCTCGTCGACCCTCGCCACGCAGATCATCGAGGGTGCGCCGGTCGACGTCTTCGCCTCCGCCGACGAGCGCAACATGCAGAAGGTCGTCGACGAGGGGCTCGCGAGCGGTCCGGCGGCCTTCGCCACCAACACCCTCGTCGTCGCGGTGCCGGCGGGGAACCCCGGTCGGGTCGAGACGCTGGCCGATCTCGCGCGAGTCACGACCGTGCTCTGCGCGCCGGAGGTGCCCTGCGGCGGCGCCTCCGAGCGGCTGCTCGCGGCCGCCGGGGTCGAGGTGACTCCGGCGAGCCTCGAGCAGAACGTCACCGCGGTGCTGGCGAAGGTGTCGGCGAACGAGGCCGACGCCGGCCTCGTCTACGCGACCGACGTGCAGGGCGACGACACGGTCGAGAGCTTCGTGCCCGAGGGCGCCGACCAGGTGGTCAACGTCTACCCGGTGGTCGCGCTCGACGACGCCGCCTCGCCCGATGCCGCGAAGGCGTTCGTCGCCTTCCTGCTCGGAGAGCAGGGCCAGGCGATCCTCGCCAAGCACGGCTTCGGCAAGGCGTAGACCGGCGTCATGACGCGACGGGGCGACACGGGCGGATCGGCGCCGCTCCCGATGCTGTTCCCGGCCCTCCTCGGGCTCGCCCTGCTGATCCTGCCGCTCATCGCGCTCGTCGGCCGCGCCTCCTGGGGCACGCTGTGGGCGGACATCACCTCGGAGACGGCGAGGAGCGCGCTCGGGCTCTCGCTCGCCACCGGGCTCACCGCGACCGCGCTCTGCGTGGTGCTCGGGGTGCCGCTCGCGATCCTCATCGCGCGCTCGGGCCCCCGGCTCTCCGCGGTCCTGCGCACACTGGTGGCGGTGCCGCTCGTGCTGCCGCCGATGGTGGGCGGCGTCGCGCTGCTGTTCCTGTTCGGGCGCTCGAGCCCCGTCGGCCGGCTCATCGACGCCTGGTGGGGCGCGGCCATTCCGTTCACCCCCGTCGCGGTGGTGCTCGCGCAGGCGTTCGTCGCGCTGCCGTTCCTCGTACTGGCGGTGGAGGGCGCCCTGCGCGCGACGGGCCTGCGCTACGAGCGCACGGCCTCGACGCTGGGCGCGGGACGCTGGCGCGTGCTGTGGCGGATCACCCTGCCGCTCGCAAGGCCCGGCCTTGTCGCGGGCGTCATCCTCTGCTTCGCCCGGGCCATCGGCGAGTTCGGCGCCACGGCGCTCTTCGCAGGCAACTCTCCCGGGACGACGCAGACGATGCCGCTCGCCATCTACACCGCGTTCAACGGAGTCGGCGTCGGGCGCGACGCCGCCGTCGCGCTGTCGCTGCTGCTGCTCGCGGCGGCGGTCGCGGTGCTGCTGCTCGTGCGCGCCTGGCGCCCGGGAGCCCTGCGATGAGCGGTGCGCTGCTCGACGCCCGCGTCGTCGTGCATCGAGGCGGCCTCGCCGTCGACGTGCGCCTGGAGCTCGCCCCCGGCGAGACGCTCGCGATCATGGGGCCGAGCGGGGCGGGGAAGACCACCGTTCTCGACGCGATCTCCGGCGCGATCCGCCTCGACGAGGGGCGGATCGCGCTCG
>CALMSE010000076.1 GCA_937872275.1 uncultured Leucobacter sp.
GCGCTCCTCGGGCCGGGCGGTCGAATCCGCGGTGTCGTTCGGCGGCGCGGGCGGGGGGCGTGGATCCGCCGCCCTCAGCGAGCCCGCGAGCGGCAACATGCAGTCCGCCCTCGACAAGTGGCGCGAGCGCAAGAAGGCCGCGAAGGAGGCGCAGGCGGCCGGCCGCGGCTTCCCGAACATGGTGGGCGGCGCGGTGCGCGACAACGAGCACCTGGAGCTGGCGCCCGGCGACCGCATCCGCCACGACGACTACGGCGAGGGCCGGGTCACCGGCATCACCGGCGAGGGATCGAAGCGCGTCGCCCATGCCGTGTTCGACTCGGTGGGCGAGCGCAAGCTGCTCGTGAAGCTCTCGCCGATCGAGAAGGTCGAATAGCGTCCATGCCCGTGCGCGTCGGTGGCGGTCCGTAGGCTTCACCCATGAACGACTCACAGCCGGATCCCTGGCCCGCGATCGTCGAGGACGCGCGGCTCTACCCGAGCCCGCACAACTCGCAGCCGGTGAAGCTGCGGCCGGGCGGCCCGCGCACCGCCGAGCTGTTCTACGACCTCGACCTGGGCCTCCCGGCCGAGTCCTTCGGCATCCCCTTCGCGCACGTCTGCGCGGGGGTGTTCCTCGAGACGCTGCGGGTGGTCGCGCTCGCCGCCGGTTTCGAGGTGGAGGAGACCCTCGACCACGCCGAGATGGACTTCGAGGGCGAGGATCGCCTGCACCGCTTCGCCCGGGTGGCTCTCGTGCCGACCGAGCTCGATCCGGAGCAGAGGCTGGAGGCCCGGATCGCGCTCGAGCGCATCCGCACCCGTCGCACCTCGCGACGCCCCTACCGCAGCGCCTCGGTGCCGGCCGAGGCCATCGCCGCCGCGGAGCGGATCTGCGCCGACGCCGGCTACGAGTTCCGGCACACCGAAGACCGCGCGCTCGTACGCCGCATCGTGCACGTCAACCAGGCCACGCTCTTCGACGACCTCGAGAACGACGCGGTCTACGACGAGATCATGACCTGGCTGCGCTTCTCGAAGCGCGAGGCCGCCGAGCGCGCCGACGGGCTCTCGGCCGAGGCGATGCTGCTGCCCGGCCGCATCCTGCGCTTCGCGATGGCCCACCGCGGCATGTGGCGCGCGCCCGTGGTCGGCGCCGCGATCCGCGGGGTCTACCTGAACACGATGCGCGGGGTGCACGAGCTGGGCTGGATCGAGGGGCCGTTCGACGGGCCCCGCGACTGCATCGAGGCCGGCCGCACCTTCATGCGGGTCTGGCTCGAGCTGCACCGCCTGGGCGTCGTGCTGCACCCCTTCGGCACGGTCATCACGAACCCGCGCTCCCACGCGCTCTTCGCCGAGGCCGTCGGCGCCCGCGAGGGGGAGGGGCGCATGGCGTGGATGCTGTTCCGCCTGGGATACAGCGCCTACCCGCCGCTCGCGCACCGCAGGCCCGCCGCGGCCATGCTGCTCGAAGGGTCGGACGACTCGGCGGATCCGGCGACCGAGGAAGAAGAAGCGGGAGTCCCGATACTCTCGGACGACCTCGAAGAGGAGAACCGATGAAACGCCTGCTCGCCTTCGCATTCCTCGCCGTGCTCGAATTCGCGGTGCGGCTGCTCATGCCGCGCGTGGGCACGCACCGCATCCTGCTCGCCCCGGGCATCGAGCCGCTGCGCTGGAAGCTCGGCCGCCTGCGGGCCTGGCGCACCTTCGAGCAGACGGCCCGCAAGGTGCCGGCCTACCGGCAGTTCCTGGCCGAGCGCGGCTTCCCCCGTCGCCTCGACACCCGGGGCGGCGTCGAGGCCGCGCTCGCCACGCTCCCCGAGATGGACAAGGACAGCTACATCAGGCGCTGGTCGATCCCCGAGCGCTGCGTCGGCGGCAGGATCCCTCGCCGCGGCGTCATCGTCGACGAGTCGAGCGGCAGCTCTGGCACGCCGACGAGCTGGATCCGAGGGCCCCGCGAGCGTCAGGCCACCCGGCAGATCCTGCAGCTCGGCTATTCGAACACGGCGAAGTCGATGAAGCACCCGCCGTTCGTGCTGAACGCCTTCTCGCTCGGCGCCTGGGCGACGGGCATGAACGTCACCACCTCGCTCACCGACGTCAGCATGATCAAGTCGATCGGCCCCGACAAGAACAAGATCATCCAGACCATGCAGGAGTTCGGTCCGAACTTCACCTACGTGATCCTCAGCTACCCGCCCTTTCTCAAGGCGCTGTTCGACGACGACCGCATCGACTGGTCGCAGTACGACATCGTCGCGGCCTTCGGCGGGGAGGGCATCAGCGAGGGGATGCGCGACCGCATCCTCGAGGTCGCGCACTCCGCCTACGGCAGCTACGGGGCGAGCGACCTCGAGATCAACCTCGCGCTCGAGACCGACTTCACCGTGGAGCTGCGGCGCGCCGTCGCGGCGAGCCCCGAGCTGGCCGCGCGCATCAGCAAACGGGCCGAGTACGGCGTGCTGCCGATGATCTTCCAGTTCAACCCCTTCAACTACCTCATCGAGACGAACGACCGCGGCGAGCTGCTCGTCACGATCGCCCGCTCGGAGAACCTCAACCCCAGGATCCGCTACAACATTCACGACCGCGGCCACGTGCTGCGCGTGAGCGAGCTCGAGCCGATCCTGAAGCAGCTCGGCTACGGCAGGGTGCTGAAGTCGAAGCTGCTCGACCTGCCGCTGCTCTTCCACTACGGGCGCAGCGACCTCTCGGTCGACTTCAACGGGGCGGTCATCGGACCCGACTCCCTGCGCGACGTCATCAACGCTCACGAGCTGCTGCTCGGAATCGTCGAGAACCACCGGCTCATCTCCTTCGAGGACGCGGGCGGCGACCGCCAGCTGCATCTCGCGATCCAGCTCGTCGAGGGTCGGGATCCGGGCGAACTGGATGCGGGCGCGCTCGCGAGGCACGTCTTCGCCGAGCTGCGACGGGCCAACGGCGACTTCCACAACGCCGTGCTGACCTCGGACGACGCCATGCTGCCGACGCTCGCGTTCTACCGCTTCAGGGAGGGGCCGTTCGAGGGCGACGGCGCGAAGCTGAAGAACGAGTACGTCGCCCACCTCGATGCGGCGGAAGCGGGCGAAGCCGGCCTCGAGCTGCGCATCGCCGCCGAGAAGTAGGGAAGCGGAGCAACGGGAGGAAACCTGTGCCCGGCGGCACTCGCCCGTGCGGTACGCTCGATGCACGCGGGCGGCACGGCGCCTTCCGCGGGGGGACGGTTTCGAAGGGGCGAGATTGGTCAGCACTCAGGCGGCGGCCTCCGCCTCCTCGCGTGGCCGATCCATCCGATTCCTGACGAGGCAGAACACGCATTCGCTCTACGTCGCAGCGGCAGGGGCGCTGCTCAGCTGCACGCTCGTCGTCGATCTGCTGCTGCAGCGGGACGCCTTCGACCTCTGGGTGCTGTGGGCGCTCCTGGCGTTCTGCCTCGCGCTGTCGATGACCGCGCTCGTCATGGGCCGGCGCTTCCCCGTCGCCGTGGGCCTCGGCTGCGTCGTCGTGTTCACCATCGCGAGCCTCTACTTCCTGAGCCCGGGCGGCGACGAGTCGTCGGCCGTGGCGAGCGCGCAGGAGCTGCCGATCCTCGCCCTCTATCTCGGCTGGTTCGTGCCCCGCCCGCTCGGCCGCATACTGATGCTCGTGATCACCGCGCTGCTCGTGGTGGTGCTCGCGATCAATCCCCTCTTCCGTGCGAGCGGAGTGCTCGGCGTTCCGACCGGTGTGCAGACCATCGTCATCGCGCTGCTGTGCTTCGAAGTCGGGTCGATGCTCTGGCGCCAGTCCGAGCGCCGCATCACGACCGACGAGCTGACGGGCGCGCTGAACCGCGGGGCCTTCCTCGAGCGCTTCGGCCACGACCTCGCCCGCGCGGCGCGCACGGGGGCTCCGCTCTCGGTCGTCATCATCGACTTCGACGGCTTCAAGCAGCTGAACGACACCCGGGGGCATGCGGCCGGGGACGCGGCGCTCTCCGGCACGGTGCTGCGGTGGCGGGAGGCGCTGCGCGCCCACGACCCCATCGGCCGTCTCGGGGGAGACGAGTTCGCTCTGATCCTCGAGCACAGCGACGCCGAGCGCGCCGAAGGCGTCGTCGAGCGGCTGCGCGAGGTCTCGCAGCACGACTGGTCGTGGGGCATCGCGCAGGCACTGCCGGGCGACGACATGGAGCGCCTCCTCGCGCGCGCCGACGAGGCGCTCTACGCCCTGAAGCGGAGGCGAGCGGGATGATGTCGCGACGCCGAGCCTCTGACACGCGCATCACCCTGCGGGAGCGCCTGCGCGCCGCCTACGCGAGGGACGCCTACCGGCAGAGCCAGTTCTCGATCGTGAGCGCGATCTTCGCGGCGACGCTCGCCGTGATCCTCATGGTCGACTACCTCGTGGGCCATCCCCACATCGAGCGCGTCGCAGTCGCGATCTGGATGGGCTGCTACGCCCTGTTCGTGATCGCGCCGCTGGTGCTCGGACGCCGGTACCCGGGATGGGCGGGCCTCGTCTTCATCGCCTATCTGACCTTCTGGTCGGTGTTCTCGCTCGCGCGCACGAACCACCCCCACATGGAGCTGAACGTGCTCCTCGAGGCGCCGATCGTCGCGGTCTACCTCGGATGGTTCTACCGGCCGGCGGTCGCCCGGATCGTCCTCGGGCTGTACCTCCTCGCCATGACCGTGTTCGTCCTCTTCCTGCGGCCCCCGGGCGCCGAGCACGCCTTCTCCTCCGAGCTCACCCTGCTCTACGCGGTGCTCATCGCGGGGTTCTGCCTCGAGACCGGACGGCACCTCAGCCGGCGCGCGGAGCAGCAGGCCATCCGCGACCCGCTGACCGGCGCCCTCAACCGGCGCGGGCTCGCCCTCGTGGGCGGGAGGCTGCTCTCGCGGGCCCGGCGCGCGAGGCGGGCGGTCACGCTCGTGGCGATCGACTTCGACGACTTCAAGGCCATCAACGACACGGGCGGCCATGCCGCGGGCGACGCGGCGCTGCGCGAATCGGTGGCGCTCTGGTCGCACGAGCTCGAGGGCGACGGGATCGTGGCCCGAACCGGGGGAGACGAGTTCGCGCTACTGATCCCCGCGGACGAGCGCGAGGCCGGCGAGCGGCTGGCGGCGCTGAGCGCCGGGGCCCCGTACGCGTGGTCGTGGGGGCTGGCCGAGCGGAGGCCGGGCGAGAAGCTCCGCGAGCTCATGCGCCGAGCCGATGTCGAGCTCTACCGCGCGAAGGAGCGGAGCGTCGGGCGCGTCGGCCGATCCGCCGCGGACTCGCCGATCGAGGGTGTGCGGGCGCGCCGTCCGATCCTCGGCGAGTGGTAAGCTTTCCAGTTGGTCGGTTATTTCGACGTCGAGACACTTTCGCCTCACAGCAACCACTCGCTACCTCAAAGGAATAATACGTGGATCTGTACGAGTACCAGGCACGAGATCTGTTCGAACGCTACGGAGTGCCGGTGCTCGCCGGCATCGTCGCCGACACCCCCGAGGAGGCGCGCGCGGCCGCCGAGAGGCTCGGCGGCGTGGTCGTCGTCAAGGCGCAGGTGAAGACCGGCGGTCGCGGCAAGGCCGGCGGCGTGAAGGTCGCGAAGACCCCCGACGAGGCCTGCGCGGCCGCCGAGGCCATCCTCGGCCTCGACATCAAGGGGCACGTCGTGAAGCGCGTGATGGTCGCCGCGGGCGCCGACATCGCCGAGGAGTTCTACTTCTCGGTGCTGCTGGATCGCGCGAACCGCTCCTACCTCTCGCTCTGCAGCGTGGAGGGCGGCATGGAGATCGAGCAGCTCGCGGTGGAGAAGCCCGAGGCGCTCGCGCGCATCGAGGTGGATCCCATCGCCGGCGTCGACGCGGCCAAGGCCGAGGAGATCGCCCGCGCGGCCCGCTTCCCCGAGGAGCTCATCGGCAAGGTCGTGCCGGTGTTCCAGAAGCTCTACGAGGTGTACACGGGCGAGG
>CALMSE010000077.1 GCA_937872275.1 uncultured Leucobacter sp.
CGTCGACGTGCCGGAAGCCGAAGCTCTCGAGATCGTCGTAGCGCATGTCCATCTCCTTCACCACCCACTGCAGCGCCTCGGCCGCCTTCTTGGGGTTGGTGATGATGGGCGTGATGAGGTGCGGCACGCCCTGATAGACCGTGAGCTCCACGCGCTTGGGGTCGACGAGCACCATGCGCACCTCGGCCGGCGTCGCGCGCATGAGCAGGCTCGTGATCATCGAGTTGATGAAGCTCGACTTGCCCGAGCCGGTGGCGCCGGCGACGAGCAGGTGGGGCATCTTGGCGAGGTTCGCCACGACGAAGCCGCCGCGCACGTCCTTGCCGATGCCGATGGTCATCGGATGCTTGCTGCCGCGCGCCTTGGCCGAGCGCAGCACATCGCCGAGGGCGACGTTCTCGCGGTCCTTGTTCGGGATCTCGATGCCGATGGCGCTCTTGCCCGGAATGGGCGACAGGATCCGCACCTCGTTGGAGGCCACCGCGTAGGCGAGGTTCTTCGACAGCGCGGTGACCTTCTCGACCTTCACGCCCGGGCCGAGCTCCACCTCGTACTGGGTGACGGTCGGGCCGCGCGAGAAGCCGGTGACCTGCGCGTCGACCTTGAACTGGCCGAGCACCTCGGTGATGGCCGCGATGATGTCGTCGTTCGCCTGGGTGCGGGCCTTGCCCGGCTCGCCGGCCGAGAGCGTGCGCTGATCGGGCAGCTCGTAGGGCTGCTGCCGGGAGTCGTGCGCGGGCGCCACCTCGAAGGTGCTCGTCGCGGCGGCCTCGTCGTGCAGGCTGCGCAGCTCGGAGTCGTCGACCTCGCTCGCCGCGAGGGCGGCAGAGGCCGCAGGCGCCGCGGGCGCAGGGGCCGGCTCCACCAGCGTCTCGGTGGTGAAGACATCCGTCGGCTGCTCCGGCTCGAGCGCGGTGTCGAAGGCCCGGTCGCGACCGTTCTCCTCTCCGCCGAGCAGCCCCTCGAGCTCGGAGGCGCCGTCGGAGTAGTCGGGATCCTCCTCGCGCCCGGAGGCGTTGCGCCGCCACCAGGGCAGCTCCCCGGTGGCGGTGTGCTCCTCGATGTCGAAGAGCGCGGTGTCGCCGCCCTGCCGCGAGCCGCGACGGGACGGCGCGGCCTCGGCCTCCGGCACCGCGGCGCCGAAGAGGTAGCCGTAGGCCTCGCGCAGCCGTGCCACGATGCGGCCCGGCGGAGTCTTGGTGGTGATCAGCAGCGAGAGGATCAGCAGCAGCACGAGCACCGGCACCGCCACCCAGGCCGTGAGCAGCGCCAGCGGGGCCCCGATGAGCCAGCCGAGCACGCCGCCGGCATCGGCGATGCCGGGATCGACATCGCTGGGATTCGGGGCGCCGCCGAGCACATGCGCGAGTCCGGAGGCGCTCAGCAGCGCGAGGAACAGCCCGATCGCGATGCGGCGGTTGTCGTGCGTGCCGGAGGGGTGGTTGAACAGCCAGAAGGCGAAGCCGACCATGATGATGGGCAGGCCGAAGGAGATCCGGCCGAAGAGGCCGCCGAAGGTCCAGGCGCTCAGCTGCGCGGTGACCGGATTACCGATGAGGAACCACTCGACCACCGCGCCGACGACCGCCAGCAGCACCAGCGCCAAGGGGATCCCGTCGCGCCGATCCTCGGGAGCGATGGGCTCGGGCCGGAAGGCCCGCGCGGCGCCGCCGACCGCGTGGGCGAGGCCCAGCCAGGCACGGCTCAGCACCCCGCCTCTCGGTTCGGGTTCGATCACTCTCGTTTTCGCGCTCGCCCGAGAGCCGGAGGACGCCCTCGGTTTCGAGCGTGACGACGCCTTGCTCACCATGGTATTCACGGTACAGTGCACCCCCGACACCGGCCGGGATCGATCCCGGCGAGTGGGGAAACCCGCGGGACGGGTAGACTCGATCCGATGAGCGACTTCTATCAGAGCGCCGCGTGGGAGCGGTTCCAGCGAGACCTCGGCGCCCGGCTCATCTCGGGCGAGGGCGAGGGCTGGCACTACTTCGCCCGCGTGCAGCGCGACGGCTTCGGGCCCTACGTCTACGCACCCGGCGGACCGGTCGCCGACGGCCCGGCCGCCCTCGGCGCGGCGCTGGACGATCTCAGGTTCCGCGCACGCGAGGCG
>CALMSE010000078.1 GCA_937872275.1 uncultured Leucobacter sp.
AGCGAGGTGGTCTTCAGCATCGAGATGACCTCGTTGCCGGTCGGCGGGATGATCACACGCATGGCCTGCGGCAGGATCACCCGGCTCATGGTGTGCCACCACCCGAGGCCGAGCGCGGTCGCCGCCTCCTCCTGGCCCTTGTCGACCGAGAGCAGGCCGGCGCGCACGATCTCCGCCATGTATGCGGCCTCGTTGAGGGCGAGGCCGATGATCGCCAGGGTGAAGTAGCTGAAGAGATCCTTCGTCGTGATCGACAGCCACGGATCCATGCCGGGCACGCCGACGTCGATGGTCTTGTAGATCACCGCGAGCAGGCCCCAGAACACGAGCTGCACGTACACCGGGGTGCCGCGGAAGATCCACAGGTACACCCACGCCACCGATTTGACCACCGGGTTCGGCGAGAGCCGCATGACGGCGAGCAGCACGCCCAGCACGATCGCGATGACCATCGAGTAGACGGTCAGCTGCAGCGTGTAGCCGAGCGCCGAGAGCACCCGCACGTCGAAGAGGTACGCGCCGACGACGTCCCAGGAGTAGACCGGGCGGTTGACGGCCGCGTCGTAGACGAACAGGCCGACGAGCACCACGAGCACGATGGCGACCACCGTGCGCCACGGGTGACGGCGGCGGATCGCGCGGATCGCCTCGGGCTCCGCGTGCTGCCGAGGCTGCGGGGGAGCGCCCTCCGCAGCCTCGGCGCGCGTGTCGGACATGACTCGCGTCTGTTCCGGCTACTCTTCTTCGCCGGACGACGTGCCGGCGTTGACGGTCGCCTCGGTGATCGCGCCGCCCTCGGCGCCCCAGTGCTCAAGGATCTTCAGGTAGGTGCCGTCGTCCATGAGCGACTGCACGGCCGCCTGCACCGCCTGGGTCATGGCGCTGCCCTTCTGCACCGCGAAGCCGTAGGGCTCCGAGGCGAAGGCCTCGCCCTGCGCCTCGAGCACGCCGCCGAGCTCGATGACCGCGCCGATCGTCACCGGCGAGTCGGCCGAGAACGCGTCGGCCTGGTCGTTCACCACGGCGTTGGTCGCGGCGGCCTGGCCGTCGAAGGGCAGGATCTCGATCGGATCCTTGCCCGCCGCCTCGCACTTCGCGCTGCGCTCGGGCAGCTCGGTGCGCTCCTGCACCGTGCCCTGCTGCACGGCGACGGTGAGGCCGCAGGCGTCGTCGGGGTCGATGTTCGCACCCGTCTTGGCCGCCCACAGCGTGCCGGCGTTGTAGTAGTTCACGAAGTCGACCGACTCCTGGCGCTTCAGGTTGTCGGTGAAGGACGAGGCGCCCATGTTGACGACGCCCTCCTCGATGCGGGGGATGATCGAGTCGAAGTCGAGCACCTCCCACTCGGGCGTCAGGCCGAGCTTCGCGGACACGGCCTCTGCGAGCTCGATGCCCCAGCCGGTGAGCGTCTTGCCGTCCTCGGACTTGAACTCGTTCGGGAAGTAGTCGCCGTCGGAGCCCATGACGAGCTTGCCCGACTCGGCGATGTCGGCCGGCAGCAGCGCCGCCGCGGCCTCGTCGACCGTCACGGACTCGACGAGGCCCGAGGGCCCGATCGAGTTCGCGCCGCCTTCGGCGCCGTCGGTATTGGTGCAGCCTGCGAGCGCGAGCGCGGCGACCGCCGCGAGCGCCGGGAGTGCGAAGCGAATCTTCATCGGTCCGAGTCCTCTTCTTCGTGAACAGCAACGTGCATCGAGCGGGCGGGGGCCCGCAGCATAGGGCGAGCCTACCGCGCTCACCGGCCCCGCCATAACTCTCGGCGCCATTGCGACCAATCCGAGACCTCGGGGCCGAGCTTCGGGGATCCGCACCTGGCCCTCTCCCGCCCCGAGTCGTTACCCTGGTGCCATGGCCGCGCAGTCGACGACGGTTTCCACCGCCGAGGTCTCACCGGGAGACCGGATCGAGTTCTGGGAGCACTGGAACAGCAGCTCCCTCGTGGGGCTGCGCTGCTCGACCCTGCTCGACGGCGGCCTGCGGGTGAGCGCCCGGCAGCGCGTGCAGGGCGACGTCACCCTCACCGAGATCCGCGGCGACCAGCACACCGTGGAGCGTTCGCCGCAGGCGCTGCGGCAGCGCCCGGGCGGCTCCCTCTTCGTCTCGATCCTCACCTCGGGCAGCGCGTTCTTCTCCTCGCCGAGCGGCATGATCGTCGCGCACGCCGGCGAGAGCCTCCTCTACTCGACCGACCGGCCCTACCTCTTCGGCTTCGACCGCGCCATGAGCCAGCTGATCCTCACCGTGCCCGAGGAGGTCGCCTACGACGACTGGGGCCTCAGCCCGGTGGAAGAGCCGAAACTGGTGACGGCCGAGCAGTCGCGGCGGCTGCGCGCGACGGCGTCGGCGATCCTCGCCGACGAGCACGGGCCGGGCCACGACGCGATCCCCGAACTGATCCTGGGGCTGGGGGCTCCGACCTCACCCCTGGCCGCCCTGCGGCTTCGGGCGCTCGCGACGGTGCGGCGCCGGCTCGGCGACCCGCGGCTCGTGCCGGCGGCGCTGGCGGAGGAACTGGGCGTCTCGGAGCGCCAGCTGCGCCGCGCCTTCGCCGACGGAGGTCAGAGCCCCGCGGCGGCGATCCAGCGCGAACGGCTCGAGGCGGCGCGGCGCCGGCTGCAGCAGAACCCGCGGCTCGCGGTCTCCGATGTCGCGGCCGAGCTCTGCTTCGCCTCGCCCGCGCACTTCTCGCGCGCCTTCCGCGCGCAGCACGGCTCGGCGCCGAGCGCGCTGCGCGGGTAGCCCCGCCCGACGGCGCCCGGAGCGCAGAGGGGTGGATCGCCCCGACTCGCGGCGATCCACCCCTCTGCGTACGCTCGGCGTCAGACCGGCTGCGCGTCGGGGTACTTCACCGTGCCCAGCGGGTAGATGTGACCGCCCGCGCGCTGGTGCTCGCTCTGGCCCTCGCCGTTCAGGCCCAGGAAGATGCCCGTGGTCATCAGGTTGTAGCCGAGGTCGTGCAGCCAGACGCTCGCCACCGAGATGCGGAACTCGCGGAAGCAGAAGAGGTAGAGGCCCTCGTCGAGCTTCCACACCGTCGAGAGGTCCATGTCGCCGTGGCCGCGCTGCACACCCTGCAGGTTCTGCCAGGCGTAGCGCTCCGAGGAGATGTAGACGTGCTCGTAGAGGTGGTTCGGGCTGTAGCGGTAGATGTTGCGCATGCCGATGAGGTCGCGCGAGGCGGCCGGCACCTCGCCCGTCGCCTCGGAGCCCGCGAGCGTCGCGGCGAAGAAGGCCTGCTTCACCTGGGTCTCGCCCTCGACCGCCTCGGGGGAGATCGTCGAGTAGGTGACGATCGCACGGTTGGTCCTAGTGCTCCAGACGAGGGTCACGGCCTCGCCCTCGCGGCTCTCGAGCGGCAGGTTCACGAAGAACACGTCGTCGCGCACGGCGACCGCGTCGTAGGGATCCTGGGTGCCGGCGGCGGCGCCGATCGCGCCCGAGGCCTGCCAGGTCACCGTGTCGGCGCCGAAGCTCAGCTCGATGGTCGACCCGTCGTCGAGGTTCAGCTCGACGTTCTGGCCGTCCAGGGAGACGTTCGGCAGGCGGTAGGTGTCGATGCCGGCCGCGAACTCGTCATAGGTGCGCCACTCGTCGACCTCGGGGCGGTCGTCGATCTCTTCACTCATTGCTCTGGCTCCTTCGCTCATGCGGATGCGGGGGCGGATCCGGCCGCTGTGCGCGGTGCTCGGCGCCCGACCCGGGCGTACCGGGTGACCTCATGATGCCGGAATATCCGCCCCGGCGCATTCCCCTGACGGACATCCGGCTTGCCTGATCCGGCCGGCGGACCCGCACGGCCGCCCATCCGCCCTCGCCGGCTTCCTCGCTCGCGCATCCGTCGCCCACTGCACACCTGTTCGACCATTGCACACGAGCTATCGCGGCGAACAGGTGTGCACTGGTCGAACAGGTGTGGAACGAGACGGCCCCGTCAGCCGCGGCCGATGGGGGCGAGCGTCGCGCCCGTCGCCCGCGCGAGGTCGGCCGGTGCGAGTTCGATGTCGAGGCCGCGGCGGCCTCCCGAGACCAGCACCGCCCCGTGCGCCTCGGCCGACGCGTCGAGCACCGTGCGCAGGCGGGTGCGCTGACCGAGCGGGCTGATGCCGCCGACCACGTAACCGGTCCTGCGCTCGGCGACGGCCGGGGCGGCCATCTGCGCCTTCTTCGCGCCGAGGGCCGCGGCGAGCGCCTTGAGATCGAGCTGCCCGGCCACGGGCACGATCGCCACGACGAGCTCGCCGTCGGCCTCCGCGAGCAGCGTCTTGAACACGCGCTCCGGCGCGACTCCCAGGGCCTCGGCGGCCTCGCGCCCGTAGTCGGTCTCGGCCGGGTCGTGCTCGTAGGCGCGGATCGCGAAGGGCACGCCCAGCCGCGTCAATTCCGCGGTCGCCGGCGTCGATCCCCGCCCTTTCTTCGCCACGGCACCAGCCTATGCGGTGCTCCGCCCGGGATCCGCATCCCGGCCGAGGCCGCCGCGGGGAGCGCTCCGCCGGACTGCGGATCTCGGCCCGCACCCCCGGCCCCGCCCGCCCCCCCCCCCGGGGAGAGGATCCTCCGAAGCGCGGATGCACAGGGGATTCGCACGATCCGCCCCTAGCATGGAGCGCGGAGCCCACGGCGGGCTCGCGGACGAGGGAGCAGTACCCGCAGCAGACAAGACTGACTCGTGAGGAGTCGTCATGGCGTGGGTCGTTCTGATCGTATCGGGCATGCTCGAGGCCGTGTGGGCCTCGTCGCTGGCCGCGTCGCAGGGGTTCAAGCGCTGGCGCCCCGCAGCGCTCTTCGTGGTCTCGCTCTCGCTGAGCATGATCGGCCTCGCCTGGGCGATGCAGTCGCTGCCGACCGGCACCGCGTACGCCGTGTGGGTCGGCATCGGGGCGGCGCTCACGCTGTGCTGGGCCTTCGTCACGAAGCAGGAGCGTCCGAGCGTCGTGCGCGTGCTGCTGCTGGTGCTGCTCGTCGGCAGCGTCGTCGGCCTGAAGGTGGTGAGCTGACATGCACTGGATCGTGCTGCTGGCGAGCGCCGTGATGGAGGCCGTCTGGGCGACCGCGCTCGGGCAATCCGAGGGGTTCAGGCGGCCCGCGCCGACCGTCGTGTTCTTCGTCGCGACCGCGCTCAGCATGCTGGGGCTCGGCTGGGCCATGAAGCGCATCCCCATCGGCACCGCCTACGCGGTGTGGACCGGGGTCGGGGCCGCGCTCACCGTCGGCTACGCGATGCTGACGGGCGACGAGGCGGCGTCGCCGTGGAAGATCGTGTTCATCGGCGGCATCATCGCCGCCGTGATCGGGCTGAAGCTCGCGCCGTCTGGTGCACGGGCCCCCGACGGCCGACGACGGTTTGGCGGTTCTGCGCCGGATTGCTAAGCTGATGTGGTTGTCGGCGTTTCGGCGCGCGGCAGCGACTCGCGCGAGTGGCGGAATTGGCAGACGCGCTGGCTTCAGGTGCCAGTGCCCGCAAGGGCGTGGGGGTTCAAGTCCCCCCTCGCGCACG
>CALMSE010000079.1 GCA_937872275.1 uncultured Leucobacter sp.
CCCTCATCGGCGCCGAGCACCTCCTCGGCTCCGCCGGTGGCCGTCGCCTCCTCGATGTCCTCCAGCGAGAAGGCCTGGGTCTTCTCGAGATCGAATTCGGCTTCCTCCGCCTGCCGCCGCTCGGCGAGCGCCTGCTCGCGCAGCTCTCGCAACTCGCGGCGCGAACGCGGGGTGCCGTCGGGGTTGAGGGGCGAGATCTCGGGCTCGTCCAACGAGACCGCGGCTCGGGGCTCCTCGACCGGGGCCTCCTCGGCGGAGAGCATGCCGGCCTCGGCCATCTCGCGCAGCCGACGTTCCCGCCGGCTCAGAGGCCGCCCCTCGTCCGATTCACTCATGCCTCAACCATTCCATCGGTGTACAGATCGTGCTTGGCGATGTACTGCACCACCCCGTCGGGTACGAGGTACCACACCGGGTATCCGCGGGCAACGCGGCTGCGGCAGTCGGTCGATGAGATCGCCAGCGCAGGTACTTCCAACAAACTTACATGTTCGCCCGACAATCCAGAAAGCGACAGCTCGTGCCCCGGCCGGGTCACCGCGATGAAGTGCGCGAGCTCCCAGAGCTCGTCGACGTCCTTCCAGCTGAAGATCTGCTCGACCGCGTCGGCGCCGGAGATGAAGAACATCTCCGCGTCCGGCAACTGCTCCCGGAGATCGCGCAGGGTGTCGACCGTATAGGTGGGGCCTACCCGGTCGATGTCCACCCGGCTCACCGTGAACCTCGGATTGGAGGCGGTCGCGATGACCGTCATGAGATAGCGGTGCTCGCTCGGTGAGACGCCCGACTTCTGCCAGGGCTCACCGGTCGGCACGAACACGACTTCGTCGAGTTCGAAACTCTGCGCGACCTCGCTCGCGGCGACGAGGTGACCATGGTGGATCGGATCGAAGGTGCCGCCCATCACCCCGATGCGGCGCCGTGCTGACGCCATGGATCAGTGGTGCGAGGCTGCTTCGCCGTGCTCGCGCGCATAGGCCTCGGCCTTCTCGGCGTGGCGGTTGGCGACGTCGCGGAAGCTGAACGTCACGATCGCGAGCGCGGTGAAGAGCACGAAGATGATGACGCCGAACACCGGAGCCGGGAACCAGAGCTCGTTGACGACGTGCCCGTGGCCCTCTTCGGCGGCAACGGCGATGGTGGCGAGAACAGACATCGGGTTTCCCTGCAATCCTGTCGGTGGGTTGAACGGTTCAAGTCTAGCGGGTTCGCGGCATCCGGCCGCGCAGGCCCGCGGCGGCTAGCGGATCTGGCCGCTGCCGCGCACGAGCCACTTCGTGCTGGTCAGCTCCTGCAGCCCCATCGGCCCGCGCGCGTGCAGCTTCTGCGTCGAGATGCCCACCTCGGCGCCGAATCCGAACTCGCCGCCGTCGGTGAAGCGGGTCGACGCGTTCACCATCACCACCGCCGAGTCCACCTCGGCGAGGAAGCGCTGCGCGTTCTCGTAGTCCTCGGTGACGATCGCCTCGGTGTGATGGGTGCTGTAGCGCTCGATGTGCTCGATGGCTTCGTCGATCGAGTCGACGATCCTCACCCCCATCTCGAGCGCGAGATGCTCGGTCGACCACACCTCGTCCCCTGCGGAGCCGAGGCCCGGCACGATCGCCCGGGCGCTCTCGTCGCCGTGCAGCACGACGCTCGCGTCGATCAGCTCCCCCGCGAGCCGCGGAAGCAGCCGCTCCGCGGCGTCCCGGTGCACGAGCAGCGTCTCGGCGGCGTTGCACACGCTCGGCCGGTGCGTCTTCGCGTTCTTCACGATCGCGGCGGCCTTCTCCTCGTCGGCGCTGGCGTCGACGAAGACGTGCACGATGCCCGCGCCCGTCTCGATCACGGGCACGGTCGATTCGTTCACGACCGTCGAGATGAGGCCGGCGGATCCGCGCGGGATCAGCACGTCGACGTAGCCCCGCGCGCGCATCAGGCGGGTCGCGCCCTCGCGCCCGAACTCGTCGACCGTCTGCACGGCCTCGCCGTTCAGCCCGACGCTCGAGATCGCCTGCTGGATCACCCCGACGAGCACGCGGTTGGAGCTCTCGGCCGCGGTGCCGCCGCGCAGCACCGCGCCGTTGCCGCTCTTGAGCGCGAGAGCCGCGATGTCGACCGTGACGTTCGGGCGGGCCTCGTAGATGGCCCCGACCACGCCGAATGGCACGCGCACCTGCGAGATCTGGATGCCGTTCGCGAGGGTGCTGCCGCGCACGAGCTGGCCTACGGGGTCGGGCAGCGCGATCACCTCGCGCACCGCGGCCGCGAGGCCTCGCAGGCGCGCCTCGTCGAGCAGCAGGCGATCCAGCAGACCCTCGGCCATGCCGGAGTCGCGGCCGCGCTGCAGGTCTTCGGCGTTGGCCTCGACGATCTGCGCGATGGCGGCCTCGATGGCATCGGCGATCGCGGCGAGGGCCTCGTTCTTCTGCGCCGTCGTGACGGTGGCCAGGCTGCGGGCGGCCGAGCGGGCGCGCTGCAGGCGGTCGAGGAAGGGATCGGTGCTCATCCCCTCAGTCTACCGGGGCGCCGCCGCTCTGGGCGCGGGCTCGAAGACCGTGCCGTGATCCGCCCCGTCGAGCAGTTCCGCCAGCAGCCGCGTCTCGGTGAGCAGCACCCCGGTGCCGGCCTCCGCGGCGAGCCGCGCCGCGGCGACCTTCGTGGCCGCACCGCCGGTGCCCCAGCCCGACCGGGTCTCTCCGATCTCGACGCCCGCGAGGTCGTCGCCGTAGGGCACCCGCTCGATGCGCCGCGCACCGGGCATCGCCGGCGGAGCCGTGTAGAGGGCGTCGACATCGCTCAGCAGCACCAGGCGATCTGCCCGCACGAGCCTGGCGACGAGCGCCGCCAGCCGGTCGTTGTCGCCGAAGCGGATCTCGTGGGTGGCGACGGTGTCGTTCTCGTTGATGATCGGCAGCGTGCCGAGGGCGAGCAGCCGCTCGATCGCGCGCTTCGCATTGCCCCGGTGAGTCGGGTTCTCCATGTCGTGCGCGGTGAGCAGCACCTGGCCCGCGACGATCTCGTGGGCGCCGAGGGCGCGCTGATAGCGGTTGACGAGGATGTTCTGGCCGACGGCCGCGGCGGCCTGCTGCGTGGCGAGGTCGTCGGGCCGGGCGTCGAGCTTCAGGAAGGGAACGCCCGTGGCGATCGCCCCGCTCGAGACGAGGATCACCTCGCAGCCGGCGGCGTGCAGCCGTGCCAGCTGATCGACGAGCGCGGGGATCTGCGCCGCGTTGTCGCCGCTGACCGACGAGGAACCGACCTTCACGACGACGCGCTCGCCGGCGAATCGCGGAGCCCGCTGCTGCACCTCGCTCACTGCTCTTCGCTCCACATCCCGGCCTCGCGCTCGCGCTGGAGCTCCGCACGGGCCTCGGCCTTCGCGTCCATGAGGTCGTGGTACTCCACGCGCCGCTCCTTGTTCGTGCGCCGGCCGCTCTGGTCGAGGCGCAGGTCGGAGCCGCGCGCACCCATCTGCACCTCGGCGGCGCTCGTGACGGTGGGCTCCCAGTCGAAGACGACCCCGTTGCCCGGGCCGATCACCACGGCCGAGCCGGCGGTGGCCCCGGCCTTCACGAGCGCGTCCTCGATGCCGATCTTCTGCAGCCGGTCGGCGAGATACCCGACCGCCTCGTCGTTGGCGAAGTCGGTCTGCGCGACCCATCGCTCCGGCTTCTCGCCCAGCACCCGGTACAGCGTGCCGTAGGTGCCGCCCTCGGTGACGACGCGGAACCCGCCGTCGTCGACGGCTTTGGGCCGCAGCACGATGCGCGGCCGCTCCTCCTCGGCGGCGATGGCCTCGGCGCGCGCGGTCTCGACGAGCTCGGCCAGCGCGAAGCTCAGCTCGCGCAGTCCGCGGTGCGAGACGGTCGAGATCTCGAACACCCGATACCCGAGGGATTCGAGCTCGGGGCGCACGAACGCCGCGAGCTCAGCGGCCTCCGGCACGTCGATCTTGTTGAGCGCGATGAGCTGCGGCCGCTCGAGGAGCGGGACCTGCCCTTCGGGAACCGGGTAGGCGGCGAGCTCGCGCCGGATGACCTCGAGATCGCTGAGCGGATCGCGGCCCGGTTCGAGGGTGGCGCAGTCGAGCACGTGCAGCAGCGCGCTGCAGCGCTCCACGTGGCGCAGGAAGTCGAGCCCCAGCCCCCGGCCCTCGCTCGCGCCCTCGATGAGGCCGGGCACGTCGGCGATGGTGAAGCGGTGGTCGGCGACCTGCACGACGCCGAGGTTCGGGTGCAGCGTGGTGAACGGGTAGTCGGCGATCTTCGGCTTCGCCGCGCTGAGCGCCGCGATGAGACTCGACTTGCCGGCGCTCGGGTAGCCCACGAGTGCGACGTCCGCGATCGTCTTGAGCTCGAGCGTGATGGAGCCGGCCCATCCCTCGGTGCCGAGCAGCGCGAAGCCCGGGGCCTTGCGCTTGACGCTCGCGAGCGCGGCGTTGCCGAGCCCCCCGACGCCGCCCTTGGCCGCGATGAAGCGCATGCCCGGCTCGGTGAAGTCGACGAGCGTCTCCCCCGCCTCGTTCTTCACCACGGTGCCGATGGGGACCGGCAGCACCAGTTCGGCGCCCGCCGTTCCGGAGCGGAAGTCGCCCATGCCGAATCCGCCGTTCTCGGCGGTGCGGTGCGGGCGGCGGTGATAGTCGAGCAGCGTCGTGACCTGGGGGTCGGCGACCAGCACGATGTCGCCGCCGTGACCGCCCTGCCCTCCGTCCGGGCCCGCGAGCGGCTTGAACTTCTCGCGCTTGATCGACACGCAGCCGTTGCCGCCGCTCCCGGCCTGCAGGTGCAGCTGCACCTGATCGACGAACGTCACCATGCCGCTACCCCTCTCATCTCGCGAAAATCTCTCCCGTAAACGGCAAAGGGCGAGCCGAAGCCCGCCCCGCCGAACCGATAGCCCTCAGGCTGCGGTGACGATGTTGACGACCTTGCGGCCGCCCTTGTTGCCGAACTCGACGGCGCCCGCCGCCAGGGCGAACAGCGTGTCGTCTCCGCCGCGGCCCACGTTGGCGCCGGGGTGGAAGTGAGTGCCGCGCTGACGCACGATGATCTCGCCGGCATTCACCTGCTGGCCGCCGAAGCGCTTGACGCCGAGGCGCTGCGCGTTGGAGTCGCGGCCGTTGCGGGTCGAGCTCGCGCCCTTCTTATGTGCCATCTGTCTGTCTCCTCGAGTGCGTGACGGTGCCGGTTACTTGATGCCGGTGATCTTGATGCGGGTCAGGTCCTGACGGTGACCCTGGCGCTTCTTGTAGCCGGTCTTGTTCTTGTACTTCTGGATCACGATCTTCGGACCGCGCACGTCTTCCAGCACCTCGGCCGTGACCTTCACCTTTGCGAGCGCCGCGGCATCGGTGGTGACGGCGTCGCCATCGACCAGCAGCACCGCGGGAAGGTCGAGCTTGCCCTTGTCATCGCCCGAAATCCGGTTGACGGTGAGGATCGAACCGACCTCGACCTTCTCCTGACGGCCGCTTGTGCGCACTACTGCGTAAACCACTTGTCTA
>CALMSE010000080.1 GCA_937872275.1 uncultured Leucobacter sp.
TCCTCTTCCGTGCGGAAGCCGGCGGGCTTGTGCGTCCCGTCGCAGAACGGTTTGATGCTCGACAACCCGCACCGGCAGAGTGCGACGGTCCTGCGTCGACAGGGGATCCGCTCGCCGTCCGCCGTGCGCAACTCCACATCCCCGCGAACCAGCAGCGGCCCGTCGGGATACGGCGTGATGCGCACGGGCTCGTCGCTCACCGTTCGCCCTCCGCGCGCAACGACGAATCGCCCCGAGACCATGCGTCGAGCACGTGCGACGCCACCCATCCATCGACGACCAAGCAGGCGGACGCGCCCCACATGATGTCGGGCAGCAGCTCCGGCCTGTCCTCGGCGAGCGAGCCCGCCAGATCCCGCCCGGCGATCTGCTCGTGCACCGCATCGGCCTCGACGTGCTCGTCGAAGTAGTCGGTGACGTCCTCCCCGAAGCCGAGCCTGCGAAGACCGTCGCCGTACATGCGGTTGGGGATCGACGAGGTCATCTCGAACGCGGCGAGATGGCCGACGATCGCCCCGACCAGCCTGCGGTTGAGCCCGAACATCGACATCATGTTCTGCGACGCCAGCGTGATCGCCGGCACGGCATCGAGATAGGCGCCGTAGCGATCGTCGAGCCCGGCGCCGCGCATCGCCTTCGCGAAGATCTCGGCGTGCACGCGGTCCGGGCGCCCGGCGCCGTACTCATCCGCCTGGATCTCGACGAGGGCGGCCTTGGGCCTGCCGCTCAGCCGCGGGATCGCCCACGAGTGCGGATCCGCCTCGCGCAAGGTGTAGATGGACCGCTGGACGAGGAACTCGCGGGCCTGCTCCGCGGTCGCCTGCTTGGAGAGATACCGGGCGAGACCGGGGCCCGAGTCGGCGGAGGTCGATGCGAACAGGGATCGCGCCACATCGGCGGCGGTCGCGGTGGGGAGCTCGGGAACGGGAACCCGCTCCCGGAGCGCGAATTCGAAGGATTCCTCGAGGATCCGTCGCACGGCGATCAGGTCGAGATCCCACTCCAACTCGGGCAGGATCTGAGTCAGCGAGCCGTACGACGAAGCGTAGAGCATGAAGAGCCCGAGTTGAACGTCGTCGTCGGTGATCGGATCGCCCGCCCGCTCGATCGCGCGATGCGCGAGCGCGCCGAGGTCGTCGCGTCCGCACTCCCCCGTCAGAACGCGGAGCAGCGCTTCGCTCAGCGGGCCACGAGGCGAGCAGCCGACCTCGGCGGACTGCGCGAGAAGGGTGTCGAGCATGGGGGCCTCCGATCGTCAACAGCATCAGCATGATGCGAACGACCAGCGGAGAACAGACCCTTGATCGGCTGGAGCAGCTGAGATAGGGCCGGAGGAGGTCGCGACTTGCGCAGGACGACGGGCGCCCCGCCCGGGGGCTAGGCGGCCGACCAGACGCCGAGCTCGTTGCCCGACGGGTCGGTGAAGTGCAGACGACGCCCGCCCGGGAACTCGTACGGGCCCTGCACGATGGCGCCGCCCGCAGTGCGGATCGCGTCGGCCGTTCGGTCGAGATCGTCGGAGTACAGGATCACGAACGGACCGCCCGCGGGCCGCGGCTCGGACGCGAGCGCCAGGCCGCCGACCTCGCCGTCGCCGCTCGGCGACTTGATGCCCGAGTACTCCGGCCCGTAGTCGGTGAACGCCCATCCGAACGCGTCCGCGTAGAAGGCATTCGCAGCGCGGAGGTCGGTGACGGTCAGCTCGACGTAGTCGATGGAGTGGTGCCGCGGCGCATCGTTCATGATGCAACAGTAACGCGGATCCGGAAGCGTCAGCGCCGATGCGTGAGCGCGATGAGGTCCGATTCCAGCGCGCGACGGTCGGCCTCGCTGAGCACCGCCCCCCACAGGGGTGCGCTGGTGCTGCCGTCGGACGCCGCGATGATCATCCGCACGATCACGGGATCGAGTCCGTCGGCGTGGAGGTCCTGTCGCCATCTCTCCGCGTCCTCCTGCGTGATCCGCTGCATGGCCGGCTCGAACATGAGGTGCGCGGCGAGAGCGATCTGATCGCGGAGGCCGCTGAAATCGCTCGCGTGGACGAAGTTCACTCGGATGTAGGCGCGCGCGAGCCGCCCGGGCGTGCCCTCGGCCTCTTCGGCGGCGACCAGCTCGACGTCCCGGCGGAACCGTTCCATCAACTCCGCCGCCAGGCCCGTGAGCAGGTCCTCCTTGCTGGGGAAATGGTAGAGCAGACCGCCCTTGGAGACCTGCGCCGCGTCGGCGATCTGCGCGACGGGCACCGCGGTCCCGTACCTGCCGATGAGCCGCGCGGCGGCGTCCAGGATCATCCGCCTCGTCTCGTCCGCGCTGCGTCCAGCGGTTCGCGCCATCCTCAGTTCCTCTCACGCAGGGACGCCGGCACTCCTCGGTACCGGGTCAGTGCTCGACCGCGACGGTCGCCTTCTCGTTCGGGATGAAGACGAGGGCCACGACGGCCGCGACCACCATCACCCCACCGGCGATCAATGTAGTCGATTGCATCGCCGCGACGAAAGCCTCCCGCGCGGCGTGCAGCGCCTCGCTCCCCTGCTCGAGCACCGCGGCGGCCGAGGCCAGCGAGTCCTCGGCCCGGAGCGCGACCTCGCTCGGCAGCCCGGGAGGAAGGACGAGGCCCGCACGGTAGAGCACGGTGATGATGGATCCGAGGATCGCGATCCCGAAGGCCACGCCGAGCTCGTAGGCCGTCTCCGACACCGATGCGGCGGCCCCGGCCTTCGACGGCTGCACGGCCGACACCACCGCGTCGACGCTCAGGGTCTCGGCGATGCCGATTCCGAGCCCGAGCGGCACGAGGGCGAGCAGCACCCAGACGAGTTGCTCGCTGCCCTCGACCGCGGCCACGGCGGCCATGCCGACGGCACCGATCACCAAAGCGAGGGCGATCGCGCGTCCCCGCCCCAGACGGGTGAGCAGGAAGCCGACGATCGCCACGGCCCCCATGGCCGCCAGGGCGGCGGGCAGCTGCGCCAGGCCCGCCTCGAGCGGGCTCAGATCGCGGGCGAGCTGCAGATACTGCGAGAAGAAGAACAGCACGCCGCTGAGCGCGAACACCGAGATGAAGTTCACCATGACGGCTCCGCTGAACGCGGAGTTGCGGAACAGCTCCACGTCGATCATCGGCGACTCCACCCGGCGCTGGCGACGCACGAACAGGATCCCGAATCCCGCGCCGGCCGCGATCGCCACTCCGGTCGGCACGTCGACCGCGCCGCCGGCGAGCTGCTTGATCGCGTAGACGAACGGCACGATCGACAGCATCGAGAGCGCGCTCGAGATGAGATCGAAACGACCGGGGTTCGGATCGCGGGATTCCGGCAGCAGCCAGGCTCCCGCGATGAGCACGACCAGCATCACCGGCAGGTTGATGAGGAAGACCGAGCCCCACCAGAAGTGCTCCAGCAGCACCCCGCCGACCACGGGCCCGAGAGCGATGCCCGCGGAGGCGGCCGCGGACCAGACCGCGATCGCCCGGGTGCGCTCGACCCGATCGGTGAAGATGTTGCGGATCAGCGACAGCGTCGACGGCATGATCGTCGCGCCCGCGACGCCCAGCAGCAGTCGTGCCGCGATCAGCACCTCCGCCGTCGGGGCGAACGCCGCCAGCGCCGACGCGGCGCCGAAGGCCAGCGCGCCGATCAGCAGCAGCCGCTTCCGGCCGATCCTGTCGGCGAGGTTGCCCATCGTGACCAGCAGTCCCGCCAGGGCGAGCGAGTAGATGTCGCCGATCCACAGCACCTGCGTCGCGGTCGGCGACAGCTCGGCTGTCAGCGAGGGCACCGCCAGGTAGAGCACCGTCCCGTCGATCGCCAGCAGCAGCACTGCGCCGACGAGCACTGCGAGCGCTCCCCATTTCCGTGCGGGACTCAATGCCTCGCCCACGTTCGAACCCCTCTAAACTAAACCGTCCCGACGGTACAGTTTTAGCAGGCGCCCGGACGAGAGTCAATTCTCGGCGGCGCGAGGCGGGCAAGGGATGCGACGGTTCGGCTCGGCTCCCTCGGGACGGATCGCCTCAGCCGGAGATCCGCGCGATGAGGGCGGCCAGGGCCGTCACGATGCTCCGCTCCATCACCTCGACAGGATCCCCCGAGAAGCGGTGATGCTCGGCGATCGGCTCCTCGCCCCTCGCGCACGTCGCGATATGCACGGTCCCGGGCGGCTTGCCCTCCTGCGGCTCGGGCCCGCCGACCCCGGTCAGCCCCACCGAGTAGTCGGCGCCGAGCAGCTGGATGGTCGAGCTCGCCATCGCTCGCGCGGTCTCGGGCGTCACCACCGGGCCGCGCGGGGTCTCGAGCAGCGTGTACTTGACCTCCGGGTGGTAGGCGACGATCCCGCCCCGGTACCACACCCCTGCCTCGGGCGCCGCCGCGATCGCCGCGGCCAGTTGCCCGCCCGTCAGGGACTCCGCGGTCGCGACGGAGCACCCCGCAGCCTCAACGGCGCGGGAGAGCCGTTCGACGAGGCGGTCCACATCATCGTCGAGGGCGGAATCCACCATCGATCACTCCTCTTCTTCGGCACGCGGCAGTGCACCGGGTCATCCCGGTTCCGCTTCTCGCCTCCAGTAGAGCTCACGTCGAGGCCGAAGGTCTACCGCTTGCACGAACCGGGAGCCGTCATGTAGGGGCGATCGCCCGGAGCAGGCGGCTCGAGCGGGCCGGCACGAGAGCCGGAGGCGGACTCGGGCGATTCCGCCTCCGCAGAATACGACCGGGAAGGACTCCGGAGAGATGCGATCGATGACCCGACTCGCATGCCGAACGCGCCCCGAATCATCGCA
>CALMSE010000081.1 GCA_937872275.1 uncultured Leucobacter sp.
TCCGGCGAGCGAGGCCACGCGGCGCAGCTGCGCGCTGGTCGACACCGGCATGAGGCCCGGCAGGATCGGCATCGTGAGCCCGGCGCTCCGCGAGTCTGCGACGAAGGAGAGGTACTCGTCGGCCTCGAAGAACAGCTGGGTGATGCCGAGCTGCGCGCCCGCGCGCTCCTTCTCCACGAGCCAGCCTATGTCGGCCCCGCGGGAGCGCGAGAGCGGGTGCCCGTTGGGGTAGACGGCGACGGCGGTGCGCCCGACGCTCGTGAGCGGCGGCCGCTCGGCCCGCACCTCGGCGATGAGCGGGATCAGCTCGGCGGCGCTGAGCGACCCGGCGACGAGGGGATCGCTCTCCGCGACGCCCTGGGGCGCGTCGCCGCGCAGGGCGAGGAAGTCGTGGATGCCGGCGTCCATCATGCCGAGGATCTCGGCCCGCAGCTCGTCGCGGGACTGCCCGACGGTCGTGAGGTGCGCCATCGGCAGCACCTCGGTGGCGCCGCGCAGGTACTTGAGCAGCTCCAGGGAGGCGTCGCGGTTCGAACCGCTCGCCCCGTAGGTGACCGAGATGAAGTCGGGCTCGGCCGCGGCGAGATGCTGGACCGCGTGTCCGAGCGCGAGCGCGGCGGCCTGGCTGCGCGCGGGGAACACCTCGAAGGAGAAGCGCACCCGCGTCGAAGCGCTCCCGGTCAGCAGCGGATCGGTCATGCTCCGGCCCCGAGGAGCGACTCGGCGGCGAGCGCGGTTCCGCGCACCCGCGCGGCGATCTTCGCGAAGGCCACGTCGCGGGCATGGTCGGGCGAGCCGTGCTTCGGCTTCTCATCCACGAGATAGGGGGAGAATCCGCAGTCGTCGGTGGATCCGAGCAGCTCGACGGGGATGAAGCGGCTGGCCGCGATCAGCCGGTCCCGCACCTGCTCGGCGGTCTCGAGCCGCGGGCTTCTCGGATCCGTGACGCCGATGAGCACCCGGGGCAGTCGGGCATCGGAGCCGCGGCGGCCGAGCTCGGAGCCGATGAGGCGGGCCACGCGCAGCGGATCCTTCTCGCTCGCGGTCTGCACGAGGAAGTAGCCCGCCTCGATCTGCAGCAGTTCGGGGATGAGCTCGGCGTAGTCGACGTCGGCGCTGTGGGCCGAGTCGCGATCGTTGCCCGGACAGGTGTGCACGCCGACCCGCCCGCGAAGCGCGGGATCGATCCGGTCGAGCACCCCGTTGACGAGTTCGATGAAGCCGCCGAGGGCGCCGGGACCCGCCCAGGGCGCGCGCAGGTCGCGGCGCAGCGCGAGCCGCCCCTCGGTGAAGTCGATCGAGACCCGAGCGGCGCCGGCGGCGAAGCAGCGCGCGATGTCCTCGGCGCAGCCCGCGACCACGTCGTCCAGCAGCTCCGCCCGCGTGCTCCCGCCGATGCCGTCCTCCGGCACCATGAGCGAGAGCATCGAGGGCGAGACGACGGCCTGCTTGAGCGGCGCATCGGTGAGGGCTCGGGCCGCCCGCACGTCGTCGGCGGCCCAGCGCTGGAAGCGGAAGGGCGCGCGCACGAGCCGCGGCATGACCCGGTGATGCCCGTCGGCGAAGACGGCGAACACCGGCCCGGCCTCGGCGTCGCCGCGCCCCAGGGGGTAGGTGGCGAAGCTCGAACGACGCTGCTCGCCGTCGCTCAGGATCGGCGAGCCGGTCTCGGCCATGCGCTCGAGCGTGTCGCGCACGGCCTCCTCCTGCACCGCGGCGAGCTCCTCGGCGTCGAGCAGCCCGGCCTCGGCCTGGAGCACGGCATGCTGCAGCCGGGCCGTGCGCGGGAGCGAACCGACGGGCTCGGTGGGCAGCGCCCCCCAGTCCGCCGGCTCGATCCGCTCCGTCACAGAGGCCACCCTATACGGTCTCGCGCACGGCCTTCGCCGCGCGCACGAGGTTCGTGAGGCTCGCGACCGTCTCCTCGTACCCACGGGTCTTGAGGCCGCAATCGGGGTTCACCCACAGCTGCTCGCCCGGGATGCGGGCGGCGGCGATGCGGATCAGCTCCTCCTGCTCCGTCGCGCTCGGCACTCGGGGCGAATGGATGTCGTAGACGCCCGGGCCGATGCCGCGCGAGTAGCCGTGCTCGCCGAGCGGCTCGACGACGTCCATGCGGCTGCGCGCGGCCTCGATCGAGGTCACGTCGGCGTCGAGGCCGTCGACCGCGTCGATGATCTCGCCGAACTCCGAGTAGCAGAGGTGCGTGTGGATCTGCACCTCGGGCGCGGCCCCGCCGGTCGCGAGCCGGAAGGCGCCGACCGACCAGTCGAGGTAGGGCGCCTGGCGGTCCGCCTCGAGCGGCAGCAGCTCGCGCAGCGCGGGCTCGTCGACCTGCACGATGCCGATGCCCGCCTCGACGAGATCGTCGATCTCGTCGCGCAGGGCGAGCGCCACCTGGGCGGCCGTGTCGGCGAGGGGCTGATCGTCGCGCACGAACGACCAGGCGAGGATCGTCACCGGACCGGTGAGCATGCCCTTCACCGGCTTCTCGGTGAGCGACTGGGCGTACGCGGACCACGAGACCGTGATGGGCGCCGGCCGCGAGACGTCGCCCCAGAGGATCGAGGGCCGGGTGGCGCGGGTGCCGTAGGACTGCACCCAGCCGTGCTCGGTCACCGCGAAGCCGCCGAGGTGCTCGGCGAAGTACTGCACCATGTCGTTGCGCTCGGCCTCGCCGTGCACGAGC
>CALMSE010000082.1 GCA_937872275.1 uncultured Leucobacter sp.
GGACGCGCCGAGCCGAGCGGCGGCTCACGAGGCTCCTCCGATGCGGGCGGCGACGGACGGTCGCTGCGGCACGGCTTCCCGCCCGGCCTCGCCGTCCGCGTCGCCCTCTCCGTTGCCCTCGCCCTCCCCTTCATCCTCGCTGCGGTTCCGGCGGCGCAGGTACTTGGCGATGAGCCCGTGCCGGGGCGCGAGCAGCCAGGCGGCGAGGAAGACGACGGTCGCGACGAGCACGATCGTGCCGCCGGCCGGCAGATCGAGGCTCCACGAGAGGTAGAGGCCGACAAGGGCGGATCCCGCGCCGATGATGGGAGCCACGAGCATCATGAGCCCCAGCCGGTCCGTGAGCAGCCGCGCCGCCGCCGCGGGCGTGATGAGCAGCGCGAGCACGAGGATGTTGCCGATGGTCTGGATCGAGATGACGATCGCGATCGCGACCATCACGTAGAGCACGAGGTCGAGGGCGAACACCGGGAGGCCGGTGGATCGCGCCATCTCGCGGTCGAGGGTGACGGCGACGAACTCCTTGTGCAGCAGGAAGGCGGCGAGCAGCAGGATCGCTCCGGTGACCGCGACCGTGATGACGTCCTCGTCTGGGATGCCCGTGATGGAGCCGAAGAGGAACTGCTGCAGCGAGCCCGCGTAGCCCGGGGCCCGCGAGATGATCACGATGCCGAGCGCGAACGCGGCGACGAAGAAGACGCCGATGATGCTGTCCTCCTTCAGGCGGCGGTTCTGGGAGAAGACGGCGACGAGGATCGCGGTCGCGACGCCCGCGACCGCCCCGCCGAGCACGAGATTGCCCTGGATCACGAAGGCGACCGCGAGCCCGGGGAACACGGCGTGCGCGACGGCGTCGCCGATGAACGCCATGCCGCGCAGCACGACGTAGCTGCCGATCACGCCCGCGACGACGCTCGCCATCATCGAGACGATGAGCGCCTTCGGCAGGAATCGGAGGTCGGGGTTGAGGAGGTCCTGGATGAAGTCGAGGGGCGAGAGCATCAGAAGATCGCCTCCTCTGGAGCGGCATTCTGCATCGATCCCGAGGGCGGGATCGGGACATTCCCGGGTGGTGACCCCGGCGCGGGATCAGATGCGATACGAGGCGTTCCGTCCCGAAGATCCCGCGCGCAAAGCATTGCCTCGCGCTGAGCGCCCTGGTCCCTCAGCATTCCGAGCAGCGGGTTGTCGGCCTGCACGCGGAACTCCGACATCCAGATCGCCGGGTCTCGGAGCTCTGCGGGCGGCGCGTCGGCGACCACGGTGCGGTTGACGAGGCACAGCCGCGAGCACTGGTGCATCGCGCCGACGAGGTCGTGCGTGCTCATCACGACGGCCCTGCCCTCGGCCGCGAGACCCGCGAAGAGCTCGAGCAGCAGCTCCTGCGTCGGCATGTCGAGGCCGGTGAAGGGCTCGTCGAGCAGCAGCAGCCGCGGGTGCAGCGCGAGCGCCCGCGCCACGAGCACCCGCTGCCGCTGACCGCCCGAGAGTTCGCCGACGGGGCGCTCGGCGAGGTGGTCCATCCGCACCCGCTCGAGCGCCTCGGCCGCAGCGTCGAAGTCGGTCCGCCCCGGACGGCGCAGCCAGCCGATGCGCCTCACGCGCCCGGTCATCACGGTCTCCTCGACCGTGATGGGGAAATCCCAGGCGAACTCGGTGCGCTGCGGCACGTAGCCGACGCGCGAGCGGGCTCGCGCGAGCGGCTCGCCCTCGATGCGCACGGTGCCGCTCTCGGCGCGGACGATGCCGAGGATGGATCGCAGGAGCGTCGTCTTCCCCGCGCCGTTCGGGCCGATGAGCCCGAGGAACTCGCCGCCGCCGACCGTCAGCGAGACGTCGCGCAGCACGCGCCGGCCGCCCAGGCGGACGGCGAGATCCGTCACCTCGAGAGCGCTCATGCCCGGCCCCCCTCGTTCTCCGCGGTCTCTCCGCCGCGCCGCGCTCGAGCCTCGCGCGACCGGGCCTTCGCCCGGCGGCTGGCGACCACGACCACGATGACGGCGATGAGCAGCGCGGCCACGACGACGCCGACCACGACGCCGACGACGGCGCCGAGGCTTCCGCCCGCCGCGGCCTCGGAGGCCGGGGCGGTGTCGCCCGCGCCCGCACCGTCTTCGGTCGAGGGTCCCTGCTCGAGCTGCGAGGAGTCGAACTCCATGTCGAATGCGGCTTCGGCGTCGGTGGCGTCGCCGACCGCGAAGCGCAGGGTGTCGCGCGCGGAGACCTCCGAGCCGTCGATGAGGGTCCCGCTGAACTCGAGCCGCACCAGATAGACGCCCGGCTCGCTGAAGACCCAGTTGGCGTGGGTGTGCGTGTTGACCTCGATCCAGGAATCCTGCGGGAAGGCGTCGAGCGTCGACCACAGCGGCTGCGGCTCGCCGAAGTTGCCGGCCTGCAGGTAGACGGAGACCTCGCCGGGTCCGTCGACGCCGAGGATCCGCTGCGTGGTGCCCAGGTTCAGCGCGTCGAGCACTCCGGGCTCCTGCGTGTTCCAGCCGGCCCAGATCACGCCGGGCCGGCGCACCTGCGGGATCACCCACACCTCCGTGCCGGGTTCGAGACCGAGGAAGGCGTACGCCGGGTCGTCGGGCGCCGTGAGCTTCGAGGCGTCGTTCACCTTCGCGACGACGTCGGAGGGCATGCGCCAGAAGCTCGGCTGGGAGGTGTCGTCGTGGATCTGGATGATCCACTCCCCCGTGTTCAGCGTCGGCCCGTAGTCGATGTGCCCGTCGTCGAGCACGACCCGCCCCGTGCCCTGGGCCTGGTTCGGGTCGATGACCTGCTGGAGCCCGTCGTCGGGGGCATCCTCGGCCGCGGCGATCGACACGGGCAGCACCGCGAGCGCCACGGCCGCGAGCGCGGCCCCCGCGATCCCGATCAGCCTGCTGCGGTTTCTGGTCGTCATGGGTTCTCCTTGTCGGTCGTCGTGCGCCCCGTCAGGCAGTCGCGCACGGACTGCGCGTTGAAGCGCATCATGTCCACGTAGCCGTTCACCTCCGGGGAGAAGGCGTCGCCGTAGATCGTGCACACCTCGACGCCCTGCTCCCGCGCGACCTCGATGAGCGTCGAGGAGCGTGCGGCCAGGTTCGGCTCGAGGAACACCGCCGGCACGTCGAGGTTGCGGATCGTCTCGGTCAGCCGCTTGCGCTCGGAGAGCGAGGGCTCGACGGAGGGGTTCGAGGTGACGAAGCCCGCGATCTGCAGATCGTAGGCCCGCGCGAGATAGCCGTAGGCGTCGTGGGTGGTGACGAGGGTGCGCCGCGCGAGCGGCACCTCGGCGATGGTGTCGCGCACTTCGGCGTCGAGGGCGCTCAGCTCCCGCAGGTAGTCCGCGGCGTTGCCCGAATACTCGGCGGCGCCCCCGGGATCCGCCTCGATGAGCGTGTCGCGGATGATCTCGACGTACGACATCGCGTTGCGCACGTTCTGCCAGAGGTGCGGATCGATCTCGCCGTGCACGTGCTTCCCCAGCACCGCCTGGGGCAGCTGATGGATCGAGTCGCCCGCGCGGCCGAGGAAGCGGTAGGCGGGGTCGCCGGGGATCTCGTGCAGCGCCTTGTTCGGCACCTCGACGACGACGTCCTCGAACGGGAAGATCTCCTGATGCACGTCGGCGGTGCCGTGCTCGTGATCCGCCACCACCTCGAAGGACCGGGTGTCGAGGTTCAAGGCGACGTCGGAATGGCCGGAGTCGAGCACGATCGCTCCCGCGCGGCCCGGCGCGGCGTGCGGGTCCACCCCGACGGCGAAGACGACCTCGCCCGTCGCGATGTCGACGGGCCGCTGATCCTGCGCGACCTGGAGCCTGCCCTGCAGATCGAGCGTGTAGTAGCCGGGTTCGGTGAAGGCCCAGCTGAGGTGGGTGTGGGTGTCGGGGGGCACCGTCACCGAGTCGTCGAGGTACCCCCTGGACGCGTCGAAGCCGTCCGAGGAGTCGAAGTAGACGTCGACGTCGCCGAAGCTGCCCGTGAGATAGGCGATGAGCTCCCCCGGCCCGGCGGCGCCGGTGGCGGAGAGGATCACGTCGGAGGCGCGATCCGCGCCGTAGGCGGCGCCGTCGCCCTTCACCCGCAGCCCCAGCCAGATCGTGTCGAGCGAGACGTCCTCGACGAGGGGGATGATCTCGGCGGCGTACTTCACCGCCTCCTCGGCGAGCGCGATGTTCGGCACGCCCTCTCGGAGGTTGGTGTCGAGCGCTGTGATGAGGCTCTGCTCCTCGAGCATGAGGTAGTTGGTGAAGGCCACGTCGGCGTAGACGATGTCGCGCACGTCGCGCAGCGAGGGCTCGTAGCTGTGGGGGTCCCCGCCCTCGGGCACGAGGGAGCGCACGTCTGCCCGGTCGCCCGCGACGTTCCGCGCGAGGTCAGCGAGGATCCCGGTGGTGGTGACGACGCTGATGCGGCCGTCGCCCGCTCCGCCCCGGTCCACGGGCGCGCAGCCTCCGAGCAGCACTGCCGCGAGCGCGCAGGTGAGCGCGGTGCTGAGGAATCGGTATCGCACGGGTTCTTTCCGGTTGGGAGGCGGGGGAGGAACGGAACGGCGGGCGACGATCCAGTGAGGGGATCGCCGCCCGCCGCCCGTGCTCAGTCCTCGATCGCCCGGGTGCGGCGGCGGGCAACCATCAGTGCCGCACCGGCTGCGAGGATGAGCAGCGCCGCGCCGCCGATGGCGTACAGCGGCAGATCGGCGCCGGTCGTCGCGAGTCCGCCGCCCGGAGCGGTGCCAGCGGCGCCGGTGCTCGCCGAGGTGACCTGCACGGACTGCCAGCCGATGAGCGAGCCCGCCGCGTCGAACACGGCGATGCGATGCGCACCGGGCGCGGCGTCGGCCGGGATCCGGACGAGGATCGTGCCGTTGTCGGCCACCTGCTGCCAGTCGCCGCCGAGCAGCACGGGCGTCGAGAACATCCAGGCCGCGACCCACCGGCCCGCGTGCTCGGTGCCCTCGCCGATCTGCACGGTGACGGTTCCGCCCTGCGCGACGGTGCTCTTGTCGAGTTCGATGCCGCCGGCGGGGATGCCGTCGAGCACGGTCTCGGCGGGCTCGACCGGCGCATGGTCCGGCTTCTCGTCGCCCGGCTCCTCGCCGTGGTGGTCGTCGATCTCGATGACGACCGGGGTGCTCTCGGCGATCACAGCGTGGTCGTGGTCGTAGAGGCGCACGATGATCTCGGCATCCGCATCCTCGGCAGTGACCGTGTACGCCAGGTTCGCGGTGAGGGCGCCGGGGATCACCGCGAAGCTCTCGTCGCCCGCGCGCTTGACGAACCAGTGGTAGTGGTTCTCGCCGGTCTCCGGATCCTGCACCGCTGTGAGATTCGCGACATCCCCCGTGTGGTAGTGATGCGCGAGACCCGCGATGCTGAGCGTCGTCTCGACGGGCTCCTCGCCGTGGTGGTCGTCGATCTCGATCTCGACCGGGGCGGAGGCGACGTACGGCGCGCCGTCGTCGAAGGCGAGTCGCGCGCGCACGAGGGCGCCCTCGAGCTCTTCGGTGACCTCGAAGGAGTGGGCGGCGGTGCTTGCTCCGTCGACCGCGGTCCATCCGGTCTCACCCGCGCGCTGCACCTCCCAGACCCAGTTGGTCAGCACCGAGGCCGGTGAGACGCTCGCCGTCAGGCTGGCGGTGTCGCCGGTGTGGTAGTGGCCGGCAGCGCCCGAAACGGTCACGATGTTGAAGGGCGCGGCGCCGTGGTCGTCGATGTCGATCGTGATCGCCGGGGCGACCGCGAGCTCGGTCGCGCCGTCGGCGGCGAGCAGCCGGGCCGTGACCTGCGCATTGTCGAGCGCCTGCTCGGCGGCGAGCGTCAGCGCGGCGCCGGTCTCACCCTCGACCTTCACCGGCGCGGGCTGGTCCACGCGCTGCACGAACCACTCGTAGCTGCCGTCGGTCACCTCGGGGGTCGCTGAGACGGTGAGCGGGATCGGGCTGCCCTGGTGGTAGTGATGCGCGGGGTTGACGATGGCGATGGCCTGCGGGGCAGGCGCCTCGTACTCGAAGTTCCAGCTCGACTCCGCGCCCTCGGCGAGGTCGAAGCCGAGCGCGGGCGTCGCGCTCACGGCGAAGGTCTCGCCGTCGTCCAGCGTGTACGGTCCCGGGGCGAGCGGGTTGCCGGCGCCGTCGGTGTAGGCGACCCAGTCCTGCGCTGGGATCGTGACGGTGCTGCCGTCCTGCGTCGGAGTCTCCGGCGTCAGCTGCGTCCGCTCGGCCACCACGAAGGTGTAGGTCGCCGACTGGCTGCTGCCGGCGGCACCGTTGCCGGCGGTGACGTCTGCGCGCACCGTGAACTTGTACGTGCCCGGAGCCGTGAAGGCCCAGTTCGCGTGCGTGTGCGCCGGATACGGCTGCGAGATGGTGTTCGGGAGCGTGTACCCGCTTCCACCCTTCATCAGCGACGCGGGCTGTCCGAAGCCGCCCTGGGTCCAGAGGAACACCTCTCCGGGACCGTCGACCGCGCTCACGACGATGTCGGTATCGGCTCCGGGGAACACCGAGGTGATCCCCTGGGTGTCCCAGCCCGGCCAGATGAGAGTGTGGTCCTGCGTCAGCGGGAGCAGGTAGATGCTCGACGGCATGCCCGGCAGGTATCCCTCGGGCACGGTGAGCTGAGCCGCGGGCTTCACGAAGAGCTCCACCGACTCCGGCGTGCGCAGCACGTGCGAGCCGGTGACGTCCTCCTTCAGGGCGAGTCGGAGGGAGCCGTCATCGTCGAGGACCGGGTTGAATGCATCGATGTGCCCGGTCTCGAGCCTGATCGGGGCCTCCAGTATCCCGTCGGCGGCGTAGGCCTGTGCGGGGGCGAGGAGTGCCCCCGCCATGGCAAGGGCGACGGCGATCGCCCCTGTCCGTTTGCGAGTGCGCAGATTCATAGATGCAGCCTTTCCGATGCGTGCAATATCCACCGTTAATAATGATAACGGTTATCATTACTGTTGCAGATGCATCGAAAACTCGCAACTCGGACGCGCCCGGCCGGCGCAGGAGGAGGTCCCCTCCGCCGAAGCGGCGCCCGGCGGAGCGCCCCGCCCTCGCCGCCGGACGAGCGGATCGGGAACGCGGAAACCGGCGGTCACGGGGTCGGGAAAGACGTCTGCGCCCCGGCTCGAGGAGAGACGGGGCGCAGCGCGAGAAGGAAGGGAGGCGCGGCCTATGCGGCGCCCTCGAACATGCTCGTCACCGAGCCGTCCTCGAAGACCTCGTGGATGGCCTGCGCGAGCAGCGGCGCGATCGAGAGCACGGTGAGCTTGTCGAAGCGCTTCTCGGGCGGCAGCGGCAGGGTGTCGGTGACCACCACCTGGTCGATGAAGTCCTGCGAGAGGTACTCGATGGCGCGCCCCGAGAAGATCGCGTGCGTGCACGCGATCGTGACGCCCCTCGCACCGTTGTCCTTGAGCGCTTGCGCGGCCTTCGAGATCGTGCCGCCCGTGTCGATCATGTCGTCGACGAGCACGCACCAGCGATCCTTCACCTCGCCCACGATGCCGTGCACCGAGGCCTCGTTCGGCACGAGCGGATCGCGGCGCTTGTGGATGATCGCGAGCGGGGCGCCGAGCTTGTCGCTCCAGATGTCGGCGACGCGCACGCGGCCCATGTCGGGCGACACCACGGTGAGGTCGTCGCGGTCGATCGTCTTCCTGAAGTGGTCGAGCAGCACCGGCATCGCGAAGAGGTGATCGACCGGGCCGTCGAAGAAGCCCTGGATCTGCGGGGCGTGCAGGTCGACCGACATGATGCGGTCGGCGCCGGCGGCCTTGAAGAGGTCGGCGACGAGGCGCGCCGAGATGGGTTCGCGGCCGCGGCCCTTCTTGTCCTGGCGCGAGTAGGGGTAGAACGGGGCCACGACGGTGATGCGCTTGGCCGAGGCCCGCTTCAGCGCGTCGACCATGATGAGCTGCTCCATGAGCCACTCGTTGATGGGGTGCGTGTGCGACTGGATCACGAAGGCGTCGCAGCCGCGCACGCTCTCGTCGAAGCGCGCGTAGAGCTCGCCGTTGGCGAAGGTGCGCGCGTCGGTCGGCACCAGCTCGGCCCCCAGTTCGGCTGCGACGCGCTCCGCCAGCTCCGGGTACGCCCGGCCCGAAATGAGCACCAGCTTCTTCTGGCCGGCCATCTCGATCGCGCTCATCCGCGGTCTCCTTCTTCCCGTGCTTCCGCACTGCCCTGCGCCGCGATGGCACTGTCCGTCCCGGGCCGGTTCTCCACGACCCAGCCCTCGATATTGCGCTGCGGCGCCACGTTCATGGCGAGCGACCCGGCCGGCACGTTCTTCCGCACCACCGTTCCCGCCGCCGTGTAGGCGCCGTCCTCAATCGTAACGGGTGAGACGAGCACATTCTTGGAGCCGATCCTGACGCCGTCGCCCACGACCGCCTGGTGCTTCTGCACGCCGTCGTAGTTGGCGACGATCGTGCCCGCGCCGACGTTGCTGCCCGTGCCGATCACCGCGTCGCCGACATAGCTGAGGTGGGGCACCTTGCTGCCGTCGCCGATCTTCGCGTTCTTCGTCTCGACGAAGGCCCCGATCTTGCCGCCGTCGCCGAGCTCGGTGCCCGGGCGGATGTACGAGTAGGGCCCCACCGAGACGCCCGCCCCGAAGACGGCGAGCGTCGCCTCGCTGCGACGGATCCGCGCCCCCTCGCCCACCTCGCAGTCGACGAGGGTCGTATCGGGCCCGATCACGGCGCCGGCCGCGATGCTCGTCGCCCCGTGCAGGAAGCTGCCCGGCAGGATCTCGGCGTCGGCCTCGATGCTGACATCGGCGTCGATCCAGGTGGTCGCCGGATCCTGCACCGTCACCCCGGCGCGCTGATGCGCGAGCACGATGCGGCGGTTGAGCTCCCGGCCGACATCGGCGAGCTGCGCGCGGTCGTTCACGCCGGCGATCAGCCAGGTGTCGTCGGTGGCGACCGCGTCAACCCCTCCCCCGGCCGCGAGGATGCGGGCAGCGGCGTCGGTGAGGTACTTCTCGCCCTGGGCGTTGTCCGTTCCGATCTCGGCGAGCGCGGCCTCGAGCGCGGGGCGCGCGAAGACGTAGACGCCGCCGTTGATCTCCGTGATGCGGCGCTGGGCCTCGTCGGCGTCCTTCTCCTCGACGATGCCGCGCATGATTCCCGAGCCGTCGCGCACGATGCGGCCGAGGCCCGTCGGATCCTCGAAGATCGCCGAGAGCAGCGTCATGCCGCGCCCCTCGCTCACATGCCCGGCGACGAGTCCCCGGAGGGTCGGCGCGTCGATGAGCGGCACGTCGCCCGAGAGCACCACGATCGAGCCGTCGAAGTCCGCGGGCAGCGCCGCGAGCGCCAGCTCGACGGCCCGGCCGGTGCCGGGCACCTCGTCCTGCTCGACGATGAGGGTGTGCGGGGCGTGATCCACGATCGCCTGCGACACCAGCCGGCGCTCGTGGCGCACGACGGCGATCACCGTCTGCGGCGAGAGCCCAGCGGCGGTGTCGAGCACGTGCGCGATGAGGGAGCGGCCACCGATCCGGTGCAGCACCTTGGGCGTCGCCGACCTCATTCGCGTGCCCTGGCCGGCCGCGAGAATCACGACCGCGAGTTGCTGTGCTGTCATAGTGCCCTTTCCTCCGGTCAACGAGCGCCCCGACACACGGAGAGGCTGACGCCTCCCGTCCTTCCGGCGCCGTGGGCGCCGCCTTCGGAGCGAGTCGACGAAGCGGTGCTTCGCCGATGCTCGCTCCCAACATACAGAGAAGCTGCGCTTCACCGCCTGCTCCGGCGCCGTGGGCGCCGCCTTCGGAGCGAGTCGACGAAGCGGTGCTTCGCCGA
>CALMSE010000083.1 GCA_937872275.1 uncultured Leucobacter sp.
ATTCCCCTCTCACGGCGGTAACGCGGGTTCGAATCCCGCTGGGGTCACCGAGAAGCCCCCTCCGAATGGAGGGGGCTTCGTCGTCGGAACGGGTCCCACCCGCTCAGCCGGCTACGGGCCGCCGCCCTGCGCACCGTCGCTCAGCGCAGCACCTCGACGAGGGCGACCCAGGAGACCACGATCGCGGCGATGACCGCCAGGATGCAGCCCGCCGCGCCCAGGTAGAGCCCCGCGGGGTGGCCCATCAGCACCGCGACGCCGCTCGCCAGATAGGCGACCACCGGCAGGAACCCCAGCACCGACTTCGGCACCTTGGCGCGGGCCGCGGGGTCGTGATCGGAGAGGATCGCCCGCGCGGCGTTCACCTGGAACACGGCGGACCCGGCCGTCGCGACGACGAGGATCGCGCCGAGCCACGGCGCGGTGATCCCCGGGACGAGGGCGAGCCCCGAGGCGATGAGAGCCAGCACGAGCGACGCGATCCCCGAGGCCAGTCGGGCGATCAGGCTGCTGCTGCCCAACTCGATGATCTTCGCGATGTTCACGCTCGCGGCGACGATCACGAGCCCGGCCAGAGCGGCGGTCGCGCCGACCATGGCGACGTTGAACCCGGACCAGGCCTGCAGCGATTCCTCCATGCGCGGATAGTACCGCAGGAGGCTCAGCCCGTGGTCGGCGCGGCGGGCGCGATGGAGTCCGGCCGCGGCATGGAGAGCGTCGCGGGCACGAGCAGCACGGCGATGACGGCTGCGGCCGTGAACACCGCCTGCGTCGCCGAGACGATCGTGTCGAAGTCGTGCTCCCCGGCGCCCGCGGCGATGATCGAGTTCGATATCGCGCCCAGCACCGCGACGCCGACCGCGCTGCCGATCGCGCGCGCGAGCACGTTCATTCCGGTGGTCGCACCGCGCTCCTCCCACTGCACCGAGGATTGCGCGGCGATGAGGGTCGGCGCCGCGATCCACCCGAGCCCGAAGCCGATGACGAAGGTCACGGCGGCGACGGTCACGGGGTGCGGCCAGGGGGTCGCGAGCGCGAGCGCGATCGCGCCGACCGAGGTGATCGAGCAGCCGAGAAGCGCGGTGAAGCGGAAGCCGCGGCGCATGTAGATGCGGCCCGACTGCGACGAGGCGATCGCCCACCCCACGATGAAGGCCGCGACCGCGAGGCCCGAGAGGAGCGGGGGCACCCCGATCGAGTTCTCGAGGTAGGTGGGGGCGAAGCTGGTGATGCCGGTGAGGAGCGCTCCCACGCCCAGGGCGACGAGCGTCGTGCTCCAGATGATGGGGCGCCGGATGAGCGCGAGATCGAGGATCGGCTCGGCCGCCCGCGACTCGATGAGGAGGAACGCGATGAGCGCCGCCGCCCCGAGGCCGAAGACGGCGAGGCTCTGGGCCGAGATCCAGGGCCACGCGTTCCCGCCTTCGAGCAGGCCCAGGATGAGCGAGGCCAAGCCGATGGCGAGCGTCGTGGCGCCCGCGTAGTCGATGCGCCGCCGCTGCGACTCCCGCCGCTCGTGGTACTTGCGCAGCAGCCTCCAGGCCGCGAGCAGGCACAGGGGCACGTTCACGAAGAAGATCCAGCGCCAGGAGAGGAACTGCGAGAAGAGCCCGCCGAGGGTGGGGCCGAGCACCGACGCGATCGCCCACACGCTCGCGAGGTAGCCCTGCACCCGGGCGCGCTCCGCGACCGTGTAGATGTCGCCGACGATGGTGACCGCCATCGGCTGCACGGCCCCGGCGCCGAGCCCCTGGAGCGCGCGGAAGGCGATGAGCGCGGTCATGTTCCAGGCGAGGCCGCAGAGCACGGAGCCCACGAGGAAGAGCCCGATCCCGAACAGGATCACGGGTTTGCGGCCGATGGTGTCGGAGAGCTTCGAGTAGATGGGCACCGAGACGGCCTGCGCGAGCAGGTAGATCGAGAACAGCCAGGGGAATTGGGCGAAGCCGCCGAGATCGCCCACGATGCTCGGCACGGAGGTCGCGAGGATCGTCGAGTCGACGGCGATGAGGCCCGTGCTCAGCATCGCTGCGAGCAGCACGGGCCCTCGCTCGGACCGGAATCCGACCGTCCGTCCGCGGCTGTCTGCGTTACCCACTCGTCGAAATGATCCCGGCCGTGCTCCCCGATGCGCGCCTCGGCGCGCTTCTCGGAGGAGCGCGCGGCGTCATAGCGAAGCGTACACCTCGCCGCAATGCCAGAATGGAGGTGACGTCGAGAGTCAGGATGGTTCACTATGGCCTTTTCCGTAGCGGTGGCGGGCGCGAGCGGGTACGCGGGCGGCGAGCTGCTGCGCCTGCTGGCCGGGCATCCGCAGTTCGAGCTGCGCACGGTCACCGGGCATTCGAGCGCCGGCAGCCCGCTGATCGAGCACCAGCCCCATCTGCGCTCGCTCGCGCATCTCGTGCTGCAGGAGACGACGCCGAAGGTGCTCGACGGGCACGACATCGTGTTCTTCGCGCTTCCGCACGGCGCCTCGGGCGAGCTCACCGCGCAGCTGGGCGATGTGCGGCTCGCGGTCGACTGCGGGGCGGATCATCGCCTGCGCGACACCGCCGACTGGGAGCGGTTCTACGGCGGCGAGCATCACGGGCACTGGACGTACGGCGTACCGGAGCTGCCGGTGCTGGGGGAGGACGGCGAGCGGCTGAAGCAGCGCGAGGCATTGCGCGGCGCATCGCGGATCGCGGCGCCTGGCTGCAACGCGAGCACCGTGGCGCTCTCGCTCGCCCCCGGGGTCGCGGCGGGGGTCATCGAGCCGGTCGACCTCGTCAGCGTGCTGGCGGTCGGGCCGAGCGGCGCGGGGAAGGCCGCGAAGACCCACCTGCTCGGGGCGGAGCTCATGGGCACCGCGAACCCGTACGCGGTGGGCGGCACGCATCGGCACATCCCCGAGATCGCTCAGGCGCTGCGCGACGCGGGCGCCGCGCAGCGGCCCACGATCAGCTTCACCCCGGTGCTCGTGCCGATGAGCCGCGGCATCCTCGCGACCTCGACCGCTCGCATCGTGCCGGGGACGAGCGCCGCCGAGGTCCGCGCGGCGTGGGAGGAGGCGTACGCGGGCGAGCCCTTCGTGCAGCTGCTGCCCGAGGGATCCTTCCCGCGCACCGCCGACACGCTCGGCGCCAACACGTGCCTCCTGGGCCTCGCGGTCGACGAGTCCGCGGGCCGCGTCGTCGTGGTCGCGGCCCTCGACAACCTCGCCAAGGGCACGGCCGGCGCCGCGATCCAGTCGGCCAACATCGCCCTCGGTCTCGACGAGACCCTGGGCCTCAGCGTGAACGGGGTCGCCCCGTGACAGTGACCGCACCCCTGGGCTTCCGCTCGGCCGGCATCGCCGTCGGCCTGAAGTCCACCGGCAAGCCCGACCTCGCCCTCGTCGTCAACGACGGTCCCCGGCGCGCGAGCGCCGCCGTGTTCACGAGCAATCGGGCGCAGGCGAACCCCATCCTGTGGAGCCGCCTCGTCGCCCGGAACGGGCCGGCGCGCGCGATCGTGCTGAACTCGGGCGGCGCCAACTGCTTCACCGGCGACTTCGGCTACGAGACGACCCGGCTCACCGCGGAGGCGGTCGCGGCGGCGCTCACGGCGGAGGGGCTCTCGGCCGACGCCGATCCGCTCACCGCCGACCCGGTGAGCGCCGAGCGCGTGCTCGTCTGCTCCACGGGCCTCATCGGCACCGGCGACCAGGCCTTCCGCGACAAGATCGTCGGCGGCATCCCCGACCTCGTCGGTGCGCTCTCGGCCGACGACGAGACGGCCCCGGCCGCGATCATGACGACCGACTCGGTGCGGAAGACCGCCGTGCACCGGGGCGACGGCTGGACGATCGGTGCGATGGCGAAGGGGGCCGGCATGCTGGCGCCCGGCCTCGCCACGATGCTCGTGGTCGTGACGACCGATGCGGTGCTCGACGACGGGATCGCGGATCGCGCCCTGCGGGCCGCCACCTCGGTCAGCTTCGACCGGCTCGACAGCGACGGCTGCATGTCGACGAACGACCAGGTGACGCTGCTGGCGTCTGGCGCGAGCGGCGTCGCGCCAGACGAAGCGGTGTTCGCCGCGGCGCTCGCCGCCGTCTGCGATGAGCTCGCGGCCCAGCTGCAGGCCGACGCCGAGGGGGCGAGCCACGACATCGACATCGAGGTGCGGGGGGCCGCGAGCGTCGCGGACGCCGTCGAGGTGGGGCGATCCGTCGCCCGCAACAACCTCTTCAAGGCGGCCATCTTCGGCAACGACCCGAACTGGGGGCGGGTGCTCGCCGCGATCGGCACGACGGACGCTGCGTTCGACCCCTACCGGGTCGATGTCAGCTTCAACGGGGTGCGCCTCTGCCATGCGGGCGGCCCCGACCGCCCGGTCGAGGAGTGCGACCTGGCGCCGCGCCGCACGCTGGTCGAGATCGAGCTCTTCGCGGGCGAGCACGCCGCGACCGTGCGCACGAACGACCTCACGCACGACTACGTGCACGAGAACAGCGCCTACTCGAGCTAGGGAGCACGATGAGCAACACCACGACGACCCTGGCGCACGAGGAGGCCGCGGCGAAGGCCGAGGTGCTGATCGAGTCGCTGCCCTGGCTGAAGAAGTTTCGCGATGCCGTCATCGTGATCAAGTTCGGGGGCAATGCGATGGTCGACGAGGCGCTCCTGCGCGCCTTCGCCGAAGACGTGGTGTACCTGCGCCTCGCGGGCATCCGCCCGGTCGTCGTGCACGGCGGCGGGCCGCAGATCACCGACATGCTGGGGCGCCTCGGCATCGAGAGCGAGTTCAAGGGCGGCTATCGGGTGACGACGCCCGAGGCGATGGACGTGGTGCGCATGGTGCTCACCGGCAAGGTGAACCCGGAACTGGTGGATCGCATCAACACGCACGGCCCGCTCGCCGCCGGCACGACGGGGGAGGACGCCGGCCTCTTCATCGGCCGTCGCCGCTCGCCCCTCGAGGTCGACGGCGAGCTCGTCGACCTGGGCCTCGTCGGCGATGTCGTCGACGTGCGCCCGGAGCCCGTGCTCGCGCTGCTCGACGCGGGGCTGATCCCGGTCGTCGCCGGCATCGCGCCCGACGCCGACCGCCCGGGCGACTCGCTGAACGTCAACGCCGACGCCGCCGCCTCGGCGCTCGCGACGGCGCTCGGCGCGGAGAAGCTCGTCATCCTCACCGACGTGGCGGGACTCTACGCGAACTGGCCCGACCGGGATTCGCTCGTGTCGAGCATCGGCGCGGAGGAGCTCGAGCAGATGCTGCCCGGACTCGAGTCGGGCATGATCCCGAAGATGCGCGCCTGCCTCGACGCGGTGCGCGGCGGCGTGCCGAAGGCCGCCATCATCGACGGCCGCGAGCCGCACTCGGTGCTGCTCGAGATCTTCACCGACCGCGGGGTCGGCACGGAAGTGACGTCGTGAATGCGACACCGTGAAAGCGACACCGTGAGGGGGGCGTCATGCGCCGCGTTCTGAAGCTGCTCGTGCTGAACGGCACGATTCCGCAGCAGACGCTCGACGACGTGGTCGCCCAGGTCGGCGAGCGCCGGGCCGAGCGCGAGCTGCTGCGCCGCGGCGTGATCACCGAGGAGCAGCTGGCGCGCACCCTGGCCTACACGCACGCGCTGCGGTACGTCGACCTGAACGAGGCCGAGATCGACCCGCTCGCGATCGGAGTGCTCTCCGCCGAGCTCTGCCGGCGCCATATGGTGCTGCCGATCGCGAGATCGACGAACGAGCTGACGCTGGCCGTGGTCGATCCCGACGACATCATCGCCCTCGACGACGTCGCCGGCATGACGGGGCTCTCGGTGCGGCCGGTGATCACCACCCGGGAGGGCATGGCGCAGGCGCTCGACCGCTATCTGCGTCACGACAACGAGATCGCCGACCTCTCGAGCGAGCTGAGCGCGACCGCGGCGACGCTCGGGGGAGCCGATGCGACCGAAAGCCTCGACAGCGACGACGACGAGGTGCCGATCGTGCGCTTCGTCAACCTGATCGTGTCGCAGGCCATCCAGGACCGGGCGAGCGACATCCACATCGACCCGACGGAGAAGCACCTGCGCGTGCGCTACCGCATCGACGGGGTGCTGAAGGACACGCAGGAGGGCCCGCTCAGCATCCGCGACGGCGTGATCTCGCGGCTCAAGATCATGAGCGGCATCGACATCGCCGAGAAGCGGCGGCCGCAGGACGGCCGCATCTCGGTGACGCACAACGACCGCACGGTCGATCTGCGGGTGGCGACGCTGCCGACGGTGTGGGGCGAGAAGATCGTCATGCGCATCCTCGACAACTCGGCGCAGAAGCTGCGGCTGGGCGATCTGCACATGTCGCAGCGCAACCTCGAGGCGTTCTCGGAGTCGTTCCGCAAGCCGCACGGCATGGTGCTCGTGACCGGCCCGACCGGCTCGGGCAAGTCGACGACCCTGTACACGACGCTGACCGAGATCGCCCGACCCGAGATCAACGTGATCACGGTCGAGGATCCGGTCGAGTACCGCATGGAGGGCATCAGCCAGATGCAGGTGAACCCGCGCGCCGGGCTGACCTTCGCCTCGGCGCTGCGCTCCATCCTGCGCGGCGATCCCGACGTGGTGCTCGTGGGCGAGGTGCGCGACTCGGAGACCGCGCGGATCAGCGTCGAGGCCGCGCTCACGGGCCACCTCGTGCTCTCGACCCTGCACACGAACGACGCTCCGAGCGCGATCACCCGCCTCGTCGAGATGGGCATCGAACCGTTCCTCATCGCCTCGGCGCTCGACTCGGTCGTCGCCCAGCGCCTGGCGCGCCGCCTGTGCGCCGAGTGCGTGGTGAGGCGGCCGGCCGATCCGCAGATCGTCGCGGACCTCGGCTTCCGCCTGCCCGCCGGAGGAGCGATGATCGGCGAGCCGCACGGCTGCCCCCGCTGCTCGGGCACCGGCTACCGGGGGCGGGTCGCCCTGCACGAGGTGATGCGCATGACGGAGGGCATCGAACGGCTCACGGTCGCGCGGGCCTCGGGCGTCGACATCCGCCGCCAAGCCATCGAAGAGGGGCTCGTCCCGCTGCGCGAAGACGGCTGGCAGAAAGTGCTCGGCGGGGTCACGAGCCTCGAAGAAGTGCTGCGCGTCGTCGCCTGAAGCCGGGGCGGCACCGCTACACTCGGGGCGAATACCGGGCGCGAGTAGGGGGAACTCCATGCCTCAGCCATTCGATCTGCGCGAGGCGCTCACCTATGTGGTGGAGCAGCGCGCCTCCGATCTGCATCTCGCCGTGGGCACGGGGCCCATGATCCGCCTCGACGGCGAGCTCACGCCGCTGCCCGGGGACTTCGAGAGATTCACGGGAGAGGACCTCGAGCGTCATCTTCTCGCGATCCTGACGCCCGAGCAGCGCGATCGCTTCCTGAGCGAGCTCGAGCTCGACATCGCCTACTCGCTCGGCAGCCTCGGCCGCTTCCGCGTGAACATGTACCGGCAGCGCAACTCGATGGGGGCGGCGTTCCGCTTCGTCGACAACACGATCCGCTCCCTCGACGAGCTGAGGATGCCGGCCTCGCTGCGCGACTACGCCTATCTGCCGCGCGGCATGGTGCTCGTGACGGGCCCGACCGGCTCGGGCAAGTCCACGACGCTCGCAGCGCTGATCGACGTGGTCAACTCCGAGCGCTCGTGCCACATCATGACGGTGGAGGATCCGATCGAGTTCCTGCACCGCCACAAGCGCAGCGTCGTGAACCAGCGCGAGGTCGGCACCGACACGCACAGCTTCGCGAGCGCGCTGAAGCACGTGCTGCGCCAGGATCCCGACGTGATCCTCATCGGCGAGCTGCGCGACCTCGAGAGCATCTCGGTCGCGCTCACCGCGGCCGAGACGGGCCACCTCGTCTTCGGCACGCTGCACACCGTCGATGCGGCGCAGTCGGTCGACCGCATCATCGACGTGTTCCCTCCCGAGCAGCAGGGACAGATCCGCACTCAGCTCGCGGGCAGCCTGCGCGGCGTCATCTCCCAGACGCTGCTGCGCAAGATCGGCGGCGGCCGGGTCGTGGCCACCGAGATACTCAAGAACACCCCGGCGATCAGCAATCTCATCCGCGAGGGCAAGTCGCACCAGATCTACTCGCACCTGCAGTCGAGCGGGGAGCAGGGCATGCACACGATGGACCAGTCGCTCGCCGAGCTCGTGTCCAAGGGCGTCGTCGAGTACGACGAGGCGCGGGAGAAGGCGGGCGACATGGCGAGCTTCAAGATGCTCGCCGAACGCGGCCGACCCGCCGCGGGCGCGGACGCGATGGCGACGGCCGGCATGTTCTTCGACGATCAGTTCGGGGCGCAGACCGGCGGGCGGGGCGGGTTCTGACCGTGACGGAGGCGCCCGAGAGCACGCTCTACGTCTACCAGGCCCGCAATGCGGCGGGCAAGGTGGTGAAGGGGCGCCTGCAGGCGCAGAGCCAGCAGGCGGCGGTGGGCGCGGTGCGGGCGCAGGGGCTCACGCCCCTGTGGGTGAAGGACAACAGCAGTCTGGGCCTGAATCGCGATCTCAACATCCAGGGCTTCGAGCGGAAGCCGAAGCTGAAGGATCTCGCGGTCGCCTCGAAGCAGATGGCCGTGATGATCGCCTCGGGCGTGACGCTGCTGCGCACGCTCGAGATCGTGGCGCAGCAGACGGAGAACGAGGCGCTGGGGAAGGCGTTCGCGGAGGTGCAGCGCGAGGTCGGGCAGGGCTCCTCGCTCTCGGCGGCGATGGAACGCCGGCCGAAGGTGTTCCCGCTCATCATGATCAATCTCGTGCGCGTGGGCGAGGCCGGCGGCTTTCTCGACAGCGCCCTGGAGTCGGTCGCCGACAACTTCGAGACCGAGCTGAAGCTGCAGCAGAAGGTCAAGGGGGCGATGGCCTACCCGATCGTGGTGCTCTGCGTCGCGATCCTCTCGATCATCGCCATGCTCGTCTTCGTCGTGCCGACCTTCGAGGGACTGTTCCAGGGCTTCGGCAGGGAGCTGCCGCTGCCCACGCAGGTGCTCGTGACGCTGTCGAGTTCGGCGGTGATCTGGGTGCCGATCCTCATCGTCCTCGCCGTCGCCGGAGGCATCTGGTACTCGCGCAACAAGCACGAGGACCGTGTGCGCAAGGCCGTCGACACCGCCAAGGTGAAGATGCCGATCTTCGGCAAGCTCTTCCGCAAGGTCGCCATCGCGCGGTTCAGCCGCAACATGGCGATCATGCTGGCCGCGGGCGTGCCGATGCTGCAGGCGATCGGCCTGGTCGCCAAGGTGTCGAACAACTGGGTGGTGGAGCAGGCGCTGCTCGACTCGGAGGAGTCCGTGCGGAACGGCAGGCCGTTCGCCCAGCCGCTCGCGCAGCACGAGGTGTTCCCCCCGATGGTGACCCAGATGGTCGCGGTGGGAGAGGACTCGGGTTCGCTCGACCAGATGTTGCAGAGTATTTCGGAGTTCTACGACCGCGAGGTCGAGACTGCTGCGGATCAGCTGACCAGCATGATCGAGCCGCTGCTCATCGTGTTCGTCGGCGGCATCATCGGCGCCATGGTGATCGCCCTGTACCTGCCGATCTTCAATATGTCGTCCGCGATCGGCGGATTAGGATAAGCTTCAACCTGAGCTTGAGACAACGTATGCGAGACGCACAGCGAAGACTTAGAGGGGGCAAGCTCAACTGCCCGGCATCGGCCGGGGCGCTCTCAGATCCGTGCCGTCTGGGAGTAGAGACAACCAAGCGCACTGAATACAAGGGGGGATAAATGATCAAGGCAATCCAAGAGGTGCTCCGCAATCGCCGAGGGGACGACAAGGGCTTCTCGCTCGTCGA